>NZ_JAGUQP010000027.1 GCF_018704065.1 Desulfovulcanus ferrireducens
GACCAAAAGCTGAGTTACGGTGTCTTGATGCACCAGAAAGTTGAACGGTCTGTCACGCCTAAATTCTTATTTCTTTATCTCTTAAATTTGAAAACAGGTGATGTAAACATACGAGAAAGTTGAGGTGGGATATTTTGATTAAACAAATATTCTTTTTATTACCGATAGTTATGCTCAACTCACTTTGAGATAAGTATTTCTTGGTTTTCCAAGATATCCTTAGCTCGATTTTTATCCTCCCCTTAGGCCTGTCAGAATTTATCACCGTTTATCCATCATAAGTAATCATTGTCATAAGCTGAATTTTTCTTAAAAGTTAAATTGCTGGAGTTTGTGAATTTTGTTACAAAATGTTACGCTGTTGCAATGTGCAGCTTGACAACAGGGGCAATGCTTTTATTGTAGAGCCACCCTCCATTTATTCTGGCTAGTTAAGCTACCCTTCGAAAAAGTTATCCTCCTTTATTTCGATAATAATCCTTTCGTGAGCACCATTGTTGAGAAACTAACATTGCATCCTGCAACGTTAGTTTGTTTGTTTATTTATAATAAAAGTTAATCGTTCTGGTAGGTTAGAGGTAAATCTCTTTTGGCACTGATTTTGATTATAAGCTGTCAAGAATATTTGTTTTAAATAGCAAACCTAAAGCTAGGATAAGGAGATTGATGTGATGGGTGCAAGTTTTATAACGGACATAGAGACGGCTGAGAAAGTATTAAACGATGCCAAAAGAAAAATATTGGTTGTATCTACTTATCCATACCATGGCGATAAAAATATTTTTCAGGTCATTAACCTGGCTTCGAGGCTAGATAAAGAAGTAGTGTTTATGTCGGTAGATAATATATCCCGGCTTTATGATTACAAGAGACAAAGACAAAGATATATCAAAAAGTATGAAGAACGAGCAAAAAGAAATTTTTGTCGTTGTGATAAGTTGTGTAAATCATTTGGTGTTAATGTGTATTATTTGGTTGTGCATGATAACTTGGACAAAATACTCTCGCGCATATGCAAAGCAGTCAAGCTTATTGATATGATTGTTTTAGAGCCAGATATAGATATTTATAGTATTACAAGTAAACTTCCTGTGCATTTATACAGTATCCATGTATTGTCTGATATAGATATACAGGGATACGAAGTTGATAGTTGTAGAGAAAATATAAAAAACAAAAAAGAAGAAGATAGAGGTGGTGCCATGTTTCTAAAACTTAAAAGAAAAAGAAAGAAGAAAAAGGAAGTGGAAGAGAAAGAGCATTTAAACAAGCCTACAGCGCAGCAATCATGTGAAGAAAACAAAATTTTGGTGGTTAGCAAAGATTCTTCATTTACCCAGGCTATTATCGAGTATGCTGTGCACATGGCTTCTAAGTTAAATGCCAAGATTGTCGCTCTAAATTTAGATGAAAAGTCTCAGAATTTTGAGGCATTTAAAAAGCAGGCAAGAGAAGCTGCTTTGGTGTTTCAAGCTAAGGCAGGAGAGAGAGGGGTAGGATTTTCTCATCTTGTAGCCGAGGGTGAGGAGAGTGCTGTTATTCGTCAATTGCATGCTAAAGATAAAGCGATGAAGTATATTATTGATGATTCTCCGACCTATATAGAAAAGGGACAACATTTTCCTGTTTATTGTCGTCTTCAGGTATAGACTTGCAGTTTCTAGCTTTGAGAGTCTGTGTCCAAACCTTACTTAAGAGGGGAATTTTTCATAATTTTTTTTCAATCCTGATTTCTAATCTGGTAGTCAAAATGGGGTTTGGCCACAGACTCTTAAGTGAGGGATGTGGACTTTCGGATCCTGACTCTGGTTTGACTGAAAACTTAACTTGAAGGGGGATTGTATGACCTTTGAGATGATTTTGGTTATGGGGGTGCTTTTTGTAGCTATCCTTATGTTTATTTTTGAGTGGGTACGTGTTGATGTAGTGGGCATTATCATGATGGTTGTTTTGCCTCTTCTTGGCTTGGTTACTCCTAAGGAGGCTATAAGCGGCCTGAGTAGTAACGCTGTTGTCTCTATTATTGCCGTAATTATTATTGGCGCAGGACTGGATAAGACTGGAGTTATGAATTCTCTGGCTCGTCTTATTTTGAAGTTTGCTGGCAAGAGCGAAAGCAGGATTATTGCCCTAATTTCAGGAACTGTCGCCTTCATATCTAGTTTTATGCAAAATATTGGAGCAGCAGCTTTATTTTTACCTGCGGTGCGCAGAATAGCAAGGCAAACCAACATTCCGGTTCCGCGCATCCTCATGCCAATGGGCTTTTGCGCTATCATTGGCGGGTGTATTACCTTGGTTGGCTCCAGCCCCCTTATTTTACTGAATGATTTAATGAAGGTGGTTGGAGATTATCAACCATTTGGACTTTTTAGTGTTACCCCGCTTGGTCTCGCTCTTACAGCGGCAGGCATATTATATTTTATTTTTTTGGGAAGGTATATTTTACCTGCCAAGGCCAGTGAAGAAAAATACGGTCCGTTGTCTCCAGTCTTGGCAAAGACATACGGAGAAATTGGTGATTTGTATGAACTTCATATCCCCGATAGTTTTAAGGAGCAGAGCTTAAAGGCTATTGACTTACGGCCGCTCTATTTTTGTACTGTAGTGGCAATAGCCAAGGGCACAACGCGTCAGAGAGTTTTTGCCCCTGAGCCAGATGAATTCCTGGGGCCTGGGGATGATATCGCCGTGGTCGGGCCGCGTGAGCTGGTAGAAAAACTCGCTCAAGATTACGGATGGAAATTAAAAAAGGAGCTAGAGGTTTTTGCCGAAGACCTTTCCCCTAACAACGCTGGTATTATGGAAGCTATTGTTACTCCTCGTTCACAACTGGTTCACCATACTTTAAAGGAATTTAAGTTTCGTCGTCGTTTTGGTGTAAACCCGATGGCCATTTTTCGCAGAGACAAGATATTTATTAGCGGTATTTCGGACATAGAGTTGTTGCCTGGTGATGCGCTTTTGTTGTTTGGACGTTGGGAAAAATTTCATTTCCTAAAAGAAAAACCGGATTTTGCTTTTACAGAACCAGTGAAAGGGGAAATTATTAATACGGAAAAGGCCAAGTGGGCCCTTGGTTGCCTGGTTGTGTCTCTTGTTATGATTTTGGGCTTTCATGTGCAACTTTCAATTGCTTTGCTGACCGGTGCCTTGGGCATGGTGATTACCAAAGTCTTGACGATTGATGAGGCATATGATTCAGTTGACTGGATGACTGTTTTTCTTCTGGGGGGCCTTATTCCTTTGGGCGTAGCTTTTCAGAATACTGGGGCAGCTAAGTTTATAGCAGATTCGATTATGTCAGCATTAGGAAGTGTTTCTCCCCTTACATTATTTATTGTTATTGGTCTATTGACTTCATTCTTTACCCTTGTTGTTTCCAATGTGGGATGTACCGTATTAATGGTTCCTCTTTCCATGAATATGGCTATTAAGGCGGGAGCCGATCCAAGAATCGCCGCATTGGTAGTGGCTGTTGCGGCCTCCAATACTTTTGTCTTACCTACCCATCAGGTGAATGCCTTGATTATGCGGCCAGGTGGATATCGTACTATTGATTATGTAAAGGCAGGATCTGGTATGACCATCCTTTACCTAGTAGTAATGATAGCTGGGTTGGCTTTATTTTATGGTTTCTAAGGCTATCTAACTTAAGTTTGTACCGGCATGGCCGCTAAATGCCATGCCGGCGCGTAAGGATAGGGTTTTGTTCACATGTCTTTATCTTATAAAAAATAAGTGGAGCTATGTATGTTGGTTTCTAAAATCATGCAAACAGAACTTGTGTTGGCTGATATGGAAAGTGATTTTGTGACACTTTTATGCAAGATTAGTAACTTATCGCCAAGACAAATTTACGTAGTTGATGATCAACTAAAATTGCAGGGGATAATTACTGGGTATGATTTGTTAAAGGTGGTATTGCCTGAATATATAGATTCAAATTTATTACGTTCAATTAGAGACCAGAAAATTGATGATTATCTTTTAAAATGTATTGACCATATAAAAGAGAAAAAAGCCAGTGAAATTATGGTTCGTGACTTTACTTATTTAAAAGAAACAGATCATGCTATGGAGGCTGAGGCTTTGATTGTTGAAAAAAGAATTAATGCTTTACCTGTACTAGATGAGAATGGAAAAATTCTTGGAGAAGTGCACAGACGTGATATTTTGAATTATATAGCCAGGCTTTGCTGTAAATAATAGACTGATATGAGAAAAAAATATTAGCAAGATTTTATATCCAGCATATTTTGTTAAACTTTTTTTTGTCCATAGTTTTTTGGGTCTTCAATCTTGGTTTTTATGGGAGTGCATCCGTTGGTTCTTCCAGATTGGGAGTTGGGATGCTTTAACCTCCCATTTTTTTGTGAAATAAGTATAGTAATTGGGGAATCCAGATATAGTTAAGTGATATTTAGGGAGGGAATAAATGTTTTGGACGGCGACCTTAATATTTGTCATTTCATATGCGGTAATTGTATCTGAAAAGATACATAAAACCAAGGTGGCGCTGTTTGGAGCTGCCCTGGTTTTAATTACAAAAATCCTTTTGCAACACGAGGCTCTGCACGACATTGAGCTTGGTGTAGATTGGAACGTTATCTTTTTGCTCATTTCAATGATGATCATCATCAATGTTATGACCAAAACAGGGGTTTTTCAATATGTAGCCATCAAATCTGCCAAGGTAGCCAAAGGAGAGCCATATACCATAATGGCCATCTTTGCCGTGATTACTGCCATTGGTTCGGCCTTTCTGGACAATGTAACCACTGTTCTTCTTCTGGCTCCGGTAACTCTGTTAATTGCAGAACAACTGGAAGTGGACCCGGTCCCTTACCTGATTACCGAGGCCCTGGCTTCAAATATTGGCGGGACTGCCACGTTAATTGGTGACCCCCCAAATATCATGATCGCATCTAAAGCGGGTCTGAACTTTATGGACTTTATTGTCCATCTTACCCCGGCCATTATTATCATCTTTGTTATCTGGATGCTTTGCTGGAAAATCATTTTTGGCAAGCGTCTTCATGTTAAGCAGGAAAACAGAGAGCGCGTCATGGCCATGAATGAAAACGAGCTTATCAAAAATCCTGTCCTGCTCAAAAAATCACTCTTTGTTCTAGCCTTAACCATTACTGGTTTTATCCTGCATGGGGTATTTCACTACGAACCAGCCACAGTAGCCTTGATGGGTGCAGCCACATTGTTGCTTATTTCCGGAGAAGAGCCGCATGAAATCCTGGCCGAAGTGGAATGGCCAACCATTTTCTTTTTTATTGGCCTGTTCATCATAATTGGCGGCACGGTCAAAGTCGGACTTATTGAACTCATGTCGCAAAAAATGATCCAAATAACCAACCCCCAACCGGATAACATGTTCACCCTTTCCATGGTGATGGTCTGGTTCTCTGCAATTGCCTCAGCTATTGTGGACAATATCCCCTTTGTGGCCACTATGAATCCATTGCTCATTGATATGGTCCACAAGGTTTACGGTTTAACTGACGCTGCAACAATGGAGCACATCCAGCACGCAGCCATGATGCCGGTCTGGTGGGCCTTGGCCTTAGGTGCTTGTCTTGGGGGTAATGGTTCTCCCATTGGGGCCTCCGCCAATGTTATTGTTGTTGGTATGAGCGAAAAGGCAGGGCATAAAATAACCTTTGTTCGCTTTTTAAAATATGGTGTGCCAGTAACGGTTTTGACTATTGTTATATCTATGCTTTATATTTATGTACGGTATTATGTGTTGGGTTGGGTATAAAAAGCGATTTATTGCCGTATTTTTGTAAGTGATAGGCTAAAAAAATAAATGTGAATGGTTAATTCCTGTTTTTTGCTAGTTATAAATGTTATTGTACGTGTTTTGATGTTGTGAGCTTAATAAAAATTGAACAAGACTAACATAATAAATAAGTTACTCAGCTTTCTGAGTTAATTTGCGAGCGCATTTTCTTCAATGCTAACAAAGACTTGGACAGATCTAAGGCTTGCTTGCGGGCTGTGCATAATGGGGTTAGTCAATAGAATATTATTTAATGCTTTTTCTGTTGTTATGATGGGTTTCGAAAGTTCGATGGAATAACCTCCCTATGCACAGCACTTCCGCAATCTTCGCCAAGATGTGTTACCCAACCCGTTTGTAATGCATTTCAGAAAATGCTCTCTTCAATTGTGTAGTAATTTGAGGATGTTAATCATGTCAGCAAGTTGAGTAAGTTATCATCAACACCTAAAGAGACTGTGGCCAAACTTTACTTAAGAGGCCAAATTTTCATCAATCCTGATTTCTTTCATGCTGGTGCAAATGCCTGGACCCATCTATAGTTTGCTTGCGAGCAGAGCATGAAGGGATACTTTGGGTAAACAAATAGGCTTTTAATTATACTCAAGTTGAGCGATTTTCAGTCAATGGGTGAGATTGCCACGGACAGCTTCGCTGCCCTCGCAATGACAATCTCGCTCCTGTCATGGCGAGCGGAACAAAGTGAAGCGAAGCAATTTCAAGGTTTGAACTGCAAAAAAATCGCTCAATTTACACGATAGATAGTTATAGTAAGGCCCGTAAGGTAGTTAACTTTGTCGCCCCGATGCTCTGCTTATCCTCAAGCTTCGTCCCGCACCCATTTTGACTGAGTATCTGAAAAGCGATGAGCATCGATGGTTTTAAAGTTAATTTTTTGCTTTGTCACAAAATTTGCTGAAAATGGGCGCGGGATTACCCTGCCCTTTGCAATGCATTCAAGAAACCAGGATTTTCAATCATAGTAGTGAAATGGGGTTTGGCCACGGACTCTAAAATGTAATATTTCCTCAAAAAACGGGGGGATTTAGGGGTTCCTGTTATTATGTTTTTTAGAAAAAAAAATCGTATTATAGAAACGGACTTGCCATCAACGCCTCCACAGGAACTCTTGCGTTTGGATCCCTTGGAAAGCTTAAAGAAGAAGGTTGAAGAAGCAAATCTGACTTTCCCAGCCAAGGATGCTGTCAGAAATGAATTGCGTAAGCTAGAGAAAACAGATCCTGCCTTACCAGACTATACGATTGGCCTTAATTACATTGACTTCGTCCTCAGTTTACCGTGGCAAAAAAGTACACCTGACCGTTTTGATCTTCTTTCTGTAGAGCAAATTCTACAAAAAACTCATTACAGTTTGCGGGAGGTAAAGGAGAGGGTACTGGATTTTCTGGCATCCAAGGTTTTACACCAACTTAATCATAGTCATATTTTGGTGGTAGATGATGAAGAAATAACCCGTTCCAACTTAAAATATGCCTTGAGCAAAGATGGATATAATGTTTTAACCGCGGCTAATGGCAGCGAAGCCCTTGATATACTCAACAAATGCAGGATCGATGTATTAATCTCAGACCTTAAAATGGAACAGATCAACGGGGAACAACTTTTGGAAGAGGTGAAGAGAGTATCTCCCTCTACCCGTTTTATTATGATCACTGGGTATGCAACCGTTGACTCTGCTGTATCGATCTTAAAAAAGGGAGCTGTGCATTATTTACGCAAGCCCGTTGATTTGAACGAACTGCGAAAATGTGTGAGGATGGCTTTAGATTACTCTTCGGCTTATATTGCCAGAGGAACTGTCCTTTGCTTTGCCGGGCCTCCAGGTACAGGCAAGACCTCAATAGGCCAGACTATTGCCCAAGCCATGGGCAGAAAATTTATTTGTTTTTCAATGGCCGGTTTGCGTGATGAAGCAGAACTTAAAGGACACCGTAGAACTTATATTGGTGCCATGCCAGGCCGCATTATCAGTGAAATAAAAAAGGCCGGTGTGAACAACCCTGTTATTATGCTTGATGAGGTCGATAAACTCGGTACTGACTTTAGAGGATATGCTTCTGCTGTTTTACTGGAAATTTTAGATCCTGCTCAGAACCATAACTTTATTGATTTTTTTCTGGACGTTCCTTTTGATCTTTCTAAAGTTTTTTTTATCGCAACGGCCAATGAAATAGAGCGCTTGCCAAGGCCATTGCTGGATCGAATGGAAGTAATCTATTTCCCCAGTTATTCAGAAGAAGAAAAAATAGCTATAGCCAAACATCATCTTGTCCCTCGACAGCTTAAAGAATGTGGGCTCGCTATTGGTGACGTAATGTTTCAGGAAGATGCTCTCCAGGAAGTTATTCGGAGTTACACACAGGAGGCAGGGTTAAGGGAGTTGGAACGTCAGATAGCCAAAATTTGTCGTAAATTAGCCAGGAAAAAATTGAGACGGGAAGAAAACTCTTTTCTTATCGACAAGGAGGAAGTGTATCGTCTTCTGGGACCGAAAAGAGTTTACAGGCCTTTATTAAAACCGAAGCAACGTGTTGGAGTAGCCAGGGGACTGGTCTGGTCTGAATTTGGAGGCGAGGTGATTTTGGTTGAGGCCTGTAGAATGCAGGGCAATAAGCAGCTTTTGCTTACTGGTTCCCTTGGACGTGTCTTGCGAGAGTCTGCCCGGATTGCCCTTAGCTTTATTCGTACAAATGCCAGTCAGCTTAAATTAGCGCCGGATTTTTTTGCCAACTCTGATATCCATGTACATATTCCAGCAGGTAGTGTGCCCAAAGATGGTCCTTCTGCAGGGCTGACTATCGTCATGGCCTTGATCTCGTTACTTGCCGATATACCTATATTTAGTGATGTGGCTATTTCGGGAGAGATAACTTTAAGCGGAGAAGTTATGGCTGTAAGCGGTTTGCGCGATAAACTTCTTGCAGCTAAAAGAGCGGGAATAAATAAAGTTATTTTGCCTTTAGCTAATAAGGAAAATGTATTATATATGTCAGATGATGTTAAAAAGGGGCTGGAAATTGTCTTTGTAGATGAGATCTTGGATGCTGTCCCTTATGTTTTAAGTCGATAGGTGCAATTGTAATTCAAGAATGATTCATCAATGTGGTTAGTGTCAACCGTTGCTAGTATTTATATATCGCAGTCATATTTTTTTAGTTTACGCCATAGGGAAACACGGTCGATTCCTAGAATTTTAGCTGCCTTTGTTTTATTTCCTTTTGTCATTTCCAGAACTTTTAAAATATATTGTCGTTCGTGTTCTGCCAGAGGGACAAAGTGTCGAGGCTCACTTTCTTCTATTGGAAGGATGACACTTTCCGGGTTTTGACGCAGATCTGGTGGCAGATGTCCAACATCAATAGTGTCTGCATGACACAAAGCGATGCTCCTTTCTATAATGTTCTTCAGTTCCCTTACATTGCCTGGAAAATCATATTGCATCAGCCTGCCCAGCGCCCGATCAGAAATCTTTAGTTCTTTATCTGGCTGCAATTGTTTCAGAAAATGGTGAACAAGTAGAGGGATGTCTTCTTTTCTTTCTCGAAGCGGAGGTACCTCTATAGTAATTACATTTAGTCTGTAATAAAGATCCTGGCGAAAGCTGCCTTGTTCTACTTCGTAGCTTAAAATTTTATTGGTGGCGGCGAGAATTCGAACATCAAGGTCAATTTCTTTTGTCCCACCTACCCTCATTACCTTTTTTTCCTGAAGCACGCGCAACAATTTTGCCTGCGTTGTTAATGGCATGTCTCCAATTTCATCAAAAAGCACTGTGCCCTGGTTGGCTATTTCTAAAAGCCCGGGTTTTGCGCGATGTGCCCCGGTAAAAGCACCGGCTTCATAGCCGAAGAGTTCGCTCGCCAGTAGAGATTCGCTGAATATACTGCAGTTGATGGCCAAAAACTTTTCTTTTGAGCGGGGACTGAGGGCATGTATCATCCGTGCTACCACTTCTTTGCCAGTGCCTGTTTCTCCAGTAATTAAAACGGTTGTATCCAGTAAAGCTATCTGAGAAATCGTTTCCTTTAGGGCAATGATTTTGGGAGATGAGCCAATGAGTTGTACACTGGATTTATTTTTTTCTTCCAGTTGTTGTCTCAGAGAGTGCACTTCTTTTTTGAGAGCACTTTTTTCCAGGGCTTTTTTGACAAGAATGCGTAGTTCTTCAATTTTAAATGGCTTTGTTAAATAATGGTAGGCACCTTCCTTCATGGCATGGACGGCCGTATTGATTGTAGCGTAGGCGGTTATAATAATTACCTCTGTTGCCGGATGCAATTCTTTGCATCTCTTTAAAACCTCAATCCCGTCTATATCTGGCAATTTTAAATCTGTTATTAGTAGGTCATAGTTATCTTTTTGAAGAAGTTCCAGAGCTTCTTTTCCAGTAAGAGAGGTAACTGTCGTATATCCTTCTTTTTGTAAGATATAGGCAATATTGTCCAGAGTGATTTGTTCGTCGTCGCATATAAGTATTTTGATGCTCATTGTCGTATATGTGTGTATCGTTTACAATGGTAAATAAATTGTAAACGTAGTTCCTTGGCCTAATTTGCTCCTTAGTTTAAGATGGCCACCATGTTTTTTTACTACGTTATAGACAATAGAAAGACCTAATCCTGTCCCCTCAGATGGGCCTTTAGTCGTAAAAAATGGATCAAAAATCTTATCCTGAACATCGTCAGGGATACCTTTGCCATTATCTTCTATTTCTATTACTGCTTGATTGTTTATATTGTCTTTTTTGCAGCGGATAATGATGCGTCCCGGCGGCTTCTCAATAGCCTGGATAGCATTTAAGATAAGGTTTAAAAGTGCCTCTTGCATTCGTTGTCTATCAAGAGGCAGAGTTATATCCTCTTGTATTTTTAGGTCTATGGTGATGCCCGATGGCATTTCGCTCATAGCCAGAAGCTTGGCTCGTTCAATAAGGTTGTTTAGAGATGTTGGATTGAGTTGGAATTCCTGTTGACGAGAAAACTCTAACAACCCCTTTACAATATCTCTTGCTCGCAGACTTTCGGACTCTATGTTCGATAGATTTCTGTCCAAAAAATTTGTTTCAATATCGGGCAACTCTTCTCTAAGGATTTGAGCGGTTGTCAGGATGTTGTTTAAGGGATTATTTAACTGATGGGCGATACCCGAGGCGAGGATACCGATGGATGACATTTTTTTAGCTTGAATAAGCTGTTGCTGATGTATTTTTAACTCTTGAACCATTTTGTTAAAAGCATCAATAACCAGTTGATTCTCGTCATAAGTAGTTAGAGGGGGAATTGGTTCGAAGGAGCCATGGGCAATCATATTCGCCGCATCCATGACAGTAGTTAATGTTTTAAAGACTCCTTTGAACAGGATAAAAAAGATAATCATACCTGTTAAAATGGTCAAAATCCCGGTAAAAATAAGTTGTAGCTTCAAATTTCTAACGATTCTATCCAGCTCTTTTTTTTCCGAGTCGGTAATAGTTTTTGTCAATTGGAGCATCGACTGAGCAACTGACCTTAGGTCTGTAATAAGCTCTGATTTTTTTGTGGGATGTGAGGAATAAGCTTTAATATCGTTAAATATTTTTTTGTATTTTGGGATTAACTCTTTTAGCTTGACTAATGGGTCGTGTATATGCTTTGACTGCGGTATAATATTGTTTAATATATTTAAGGAGTTGTCAAGGTAGATGATTGTTTTGCGAAAATCGTTATCATCTTTATATAATAAAAAATTTTTTTCGTATCTTCTTACTTGAAGAAGGTTATTTCTAAACTCTTCACTCTTTTCCAGAAAAATAAGTTTATCGTTTATTTTGTTCAAATTAATATAAGAAAGACACCCTATTATCAATTGAGATACGGTATAAAAAATAAATATTATTATTATTTTTTGTTTGAGTGTTAATCTGAATATTTTCATCTCTGTCTATAGCTCGCAGATTTTTATGTTAAAAACGCTATGTATGAACGTGACAAATTTTAAATATAGTTTCTATGTATTGAGAGGTCTCAACAATAGTTCGGAAATAAGTAACTAAATTGCCTGATATTACATTTCGTATTACACAAATTTGCGTTTTTATTCAAACAAGTCAAGTAAGTTCTCTTTTAATTCATTGTCTAATTTTTTTTCCCATGGTAGATAGTGGTCCATATAGGCTGTGGCCGGGAGAAGGAAAGATTCCAGCCCTTTTTTGTTCATGTAAGAAAGCATGCCCTTCCATTTTGGTATAAGGCCTTTTGTCTCATCCAGGAGAATGCGTTTAACCCTATGTTTATCCTCTCCCAGGGCTTGCCAGAATCTATCTCCGTTGATCCATAACAATCCTTTTTCTTTGATCTTTTGTATGCCGAGCCAGTCCAGCTCAGTTTTAAGGTCATTTGCTGGTTTTTCCCAGTCTGAAATAAGTTCCTTCTCAAAGATGTCTTCGTCTTTGCGTAGAAATAGAAGTAGATCATTATAGGCATGGATAACTTCACCCAGGCGTGCATGCACTTCCTCCATGGCCTGGACTATTTTTAAGGGCAGTACCTGGCCAAACACCTTCTTTAATTCTATATTCACTTTGCCCCGATCCTGGCTGAACCAGTTACTGGCTGAGGTGTAGGTATGACCATTAATATTTAAAATAGCATCAGAACCGGGTCTGGCTGTGCTTTTCATGCCTAAAAGAGCGAGAGGTGAATTGTTGCCGTCCTTTAAATACATTCGCTGGCCAATTTTAGGCTCTTTTAAATTGACTTCCAGAAATAGTTTGGAGGTATAAAGGGTTTTGTCCTGGCTATAGTCCGGAACGTCACGCTTGCTTACATTTACCTGGACGTTTGTGAGTGATGAATTGAGATAGCGGGCCAGGCCGGATAATAAATCTTCGTATGTGCTCTCCGGGAAAACAACCAGCCCTTGTCCGCTAAGTTGTGAGACAGTTGAAGCCCAGGTAGCATTATCGTCTATTTGACTGCTATTAAAGGTTAAATTGGATACTTTAGTTTCCCAATCTGCTGTGTCCTTGACCAGGGCCTGAGGGTCCTGCGCCAGGGTTTGTGCTTCTTCCCAGGTGTTTTTATCAACAACAAATACAGATATATTTGTCGTAGTTTGATCTACGTTTATACTGAAAGTGTATTTTTTTATGCCCCAGTTTATTTCTCGGTTGGCAGAAAACCCTGATGATGTATAAAGAGAAGGGCTATTAATACTTTGTCCTTGTAAAAGGTATGTTTTAATCTTGGCTCCGGGGATTGGTTCATTAACAGGATACAGGCCAAGTTTTTTGAGCAAAAGGCCATTTGTGTCTTTAATCTCCAGTTTTTGTTCTGCATTGGGATGATTTACACTGATAGCTAAAATTCGACCCAGAGAAGGCGAACTTACTGCTTGATATGGAGAATAATGGTGTACAGTCTCGGCCTGTACAGGCAATGAACTGGCATTGATTACATTTTTTACTGTGTCCAAAACCTTAGCGTATGTTTGTCCATCCGGAATGGTTAGGCTGAGGGTCTGCTCGCGACCATTAATTTTCAGGCTGAATCTATAGGTTCCAGCCGGGATATTGGCGGTTCGATTAGCTGGAAAAGCACGCGAAAGATATTGGTATGGCGGGATGATTTGGTGTGGTGTAATGGCTTTGACTTTGTCTTGAAGTGTAGAATCTGCGCGGGTTAAAGTTGATTTGTGCCAGGGTAAACCATCAGCAGGCCAGTCAAATTTGTCCAATGCATTCTGAAGCCCATTTAATTTTTGTTCCAGGGAAAGCACAAAAGGTTTGGCCAGACGCAGGTAACTTTTTTTTGCCCTGTTTCTTTGTTCTTTTTGAGCCCATATAGATGATGTCCACAGTCCTGTTTTGTTCAGGATACTGTTGGTGCCTTCAAAAAGGCGGTTTAAAAAAGGATTGATGAACTTGATATTGACCATCCTAATACTCAACCTGTTCCAGACATAATCCTTGAGCCGGGGCCGTTGCTGGAGCCAATGTTCTGTCTTTTTTATGGATGATGTCTTTTACTTTTTGCAGAGGAAGTTCTTTTTTGCCAATACACTTTATGAGGCCGGCAATATTTCTGACCATTTGTTTTAAAAAGCCATTGGCCTGGATAGACATGACCAGTTCCTGCGGATAAAAACCAGGCCTGAATTCAAGCATGTATACGTTTCTGACCGTATTTTTAACCGGTGTACCAACATTCATAAAAGATTTGAAGTCATGCTCGCCTAAAAGATAAGCACTTGCCTTTTGGAGCAGGTCCAGATCCATGGGCCCAACCGGCCAGACATAATCTTTGCGCCACGGGAGGACATATTTTTTTTCTGTCCAAAAGGTATAGGTATAGGTTTTAGATTTGGCGCTGTACCGTGCGTGAAAGTTTTGTGATACAAACTCGGCTTTTACCACACTAATATCTTTTGGCAAAAGTGAATTTAAGGCCTTTTGCCAGGGAATGCTAGCTTTGTCAGTGGGCACATCAAAGTGCGCCACCTGGCCTAAGGCGTGTACCCCCGCATCAGTGCGCCCTGAGCCATGTACACGGATAAATTGCTGACAGATTTTTGTAATGGCCTCTTCCAGAGTACCCTGAATTGTAGGGCCATTTTTCTGCACCTGCCATCCGCAAAAATTGGTTCCGATATAAGCCAGAGTGAGCTTTATACGTTGCAGGCTCATTTTTTATCTTCAGCAAATGGGGCGTGAAGCTGGGTCAACTTCTCAGAGAGCTTGGCAGCTTTTTTAGCCTCGACATAGGAGAGTATCTCGCCTGCTTTGCGCCCACGCATTCCGGACAGAATTTTGACAGCCAAATCTTCGTCCACTGTTGACAGGACCTGTGCGGCTTGTTTGGGTTTCATATTGGCATACATATCTACCAGATGTTTGATTTTTTTGTCCTTTAATACGTTGGCTTCCTCAAGCATCTTCTTTAGACGGGCCTCAACTTTTTGCAACTGCTTCAGTTTGGCATTGAGTTCTTTTTCAAGAAGTTTAAGACCTTGTTCCTTCTGGGCCAGTTCCTTTTCTTTGGCTTTAAGACGCTTTAGCTCAGCAGAGAGATTGACTGGTTGAGTTTTTTTAGGCGGAGCACTTTTTTTCTGTTCTTTGGGCTTGGAAGCGGCAATGGCCGGCTTTGTCAGTTGCAGATGCGTTCCTTGTTTGGCCGGATCATATTCTGGCTGGATAGCGATACCTAGAAAAAAGGCCAGTTTTATGACGCCGACAGCCATCACAACCTGAAGCAACCTGGAAGGTTTGAGACTAGCGCTGTTGAAAACGCAAGACAGCCATCTCGTCAAATTCTTTTTGTTCTTTTTGTTTTTGTTCATACTCATGTCTAATCATTTGTTTTTGTTTAAATTTTTCAAGCAGCTTCCTTTCTTTGCTTCTTAAAATAACTTCCTGCCGGCATGTATTTACTTTTTGAGCTAAAAGATGCAGTTTTTTTTCCGCAACGGCAAGGTCAGCTTTTAAGTTATCCCGATACGTTGTCCATAGCCATAATTCAGCAGGAGTTAAATTTTTTTGGGCTAAGAATTTGGCTTGGTGCTGATGCAGTTCATTTTTTATTTTTTTTACCAACTCGGTTTGGGTTTGATATTCAAGCTTGGCCCGGGCTAGATTTTGTTGAGCCTGTTCTTCACGCTGAATCCGCAGATCCAAGATCTTTTCTAAAGAAAATTTAAAAGGTTTAGACATATTTAAACATTGGTTAAGTTGAGGTGTCTTTTATTTATTACTCTTTTATTGAGGAGTATGCAACTTTTGCGCCATGATTGTTAATGGTTGAGAGTCGATGTCGGGCTTGACTGCTGAGTAAAAAAAGACTCAACAAGCTCAATAAAGCCAACAAACGGGTGTGTCCTCAAAAAATCAAAGGGTGAACTCAAGACTGATACACACCTTGCACCTTCTATCTTATGAGATTTTTTCTTCACTTCGCTCAGAATGAGGCAAGTCAAAAGACCAATTTACGCATTGCCAAATAATGTGCATTTTCATATGGATGCGTTTTAATTTTAAAAAGGAGCTTTTATGTCCAATAAACGTCATATTTATCTGCAAACCATAGAAATAGAGGAAGCTATTCATAAGGTAAAACATGTCCTTCAACCCAGTCAATTAGTGCAAAAAGAAATGGTGCCGACCCATGATGCCGTAAGGAGAATTACAGCCGCTCCCATCTGGGCGAAGTACTCATCCCCTACCTTTCATAGTGCGGCCATGGATGGGGTGGCAGTAAAAGCAGACAAGACATTTCAGGCCAGGGAAGGCAGTCCCGTGTATTTAAAGAAGGAGCAGGATTATATTGAAGTAAATACAGGCAACCCCCTGCCAGAAGGTATGGATGCAGTGATCATGATTGAAAATATAGTCCAGGTCGATGATGATACTATTGCTATAGAACAGCCTGCTTTTCCCTGGCAGCATGTTCGTCGAATCGGGGAAGATATCGTGGCCACGGAGCTCCTTCTCCCCCAGAATCATGAACTTTCGCCCTATGATATCGGAGCACTTTTAAGTGCTGGCATTTGGGATGTAGAAGTGTGGGAAAAGGTGAAGATTCTCATCATTCCTACAGGCGACGAAGTCCTGGACTTTCGCTTGCGCCCCAAGCCTAAAGCCGGCCAAGTAGTGGATAGTAACTCTCAAGTTCTGGCCAGTATGGCCAAATCCTGGGGATGTGATGTCCAAACCATTGCCCCTGTGCCTGACGATGTGAATAAACTTGAGGCAGCCGTGGACCAGGCCTTGAACTCTTCTGCCCATGTTGTGGTCATTGGCGCAGGGTCTTCTGCAGGGAGTAAAGATTTTACGCGCCAGATTATGGAGCGCTTTGGTCAGGTGTTGGTTCACGGCATTAAGGCCATGCCAGGTAAACCATCTCTTTTGGGCGAGGCCAGGGGAAAGTTGTTGGTTGGTGCACCTGGTTATCCTGTCAGTGCGGTCATCTGTTTTGAGCAATTGTTAAAGCCCATTGTTCATTGGCTTGGGCGCAAAGTTTTATCTGAGCCAGAAAAAATAGAGGTTGAATTAACTAGGCGGGTGCCGTCTAAACTTGGAGTGCGCGAATTTTTGCGTTTGTCCATTGGGCGGGTGGGGGATAAATATGTGGCCACACCTCTGGCCAGAGGCGCTGGAATGATTACAACTTTAACAAAGGCCCAGGGCATGACCATTATTGAGGAAAAAAAAGAGGGTTTGGAAGAAGGCGCCATTGTGCCAGCTGTTCTTTTGCGCAACAAAAAGGAATTGGATCAAGTCCTGGTGGCTGTTGGCAGTCATGATAACACTCTGGATTTGTTGGCAAATGAACTAATGGGTCTGAGCCAGCCCATCCGGCTTTCTTCCACCCATGTGGGCAGTATGGGCGGCCTTATGGCGGTCAAAAAAGGTTCCACGCATTTAGCCGGCATACATTTATTCGACCCGGAAACAGGAGATTATAATTTCCCCTTTATTGATAAATATATCCCCGGGTTAGAATTTAAATTGATTAACCTGGCAATCAGACATCAGGGCCTGATTGTGGCAAAGGGAAATCCAAAAAACATAAAAGGGATTGATGACCTGACCAGAAAAGATGTTCGGCTTATTAATCGCCAGCGTGGGGCCGGTACGCGTATTCTTTTAGACCATCATCTTAAAACAGCCGGGATCAGCCCTAACCAGGTAAATGGTTACGATAAGGAGGAATTTACGCATATGGCTGTGGCAGTAAATGTACTTAGCGGAGCTGCTGATTGTGGTCTGGGAATCTATGCGGCGGCTAAAGCCCTGGGTCTGGATTTTGTGCCTTTGGCCAAGGAGCGCTATGATCTTCTTATCCCGGATTTTGTAATGCAGGATGAAAAAGTGCAAGCCGTGTTGGAGTTTTTAAATAACGATGCCTTTAAAAATAAAATTCTCGCTTTGGGCGGTTACGAGGTGGACTTGACCGGACAGGAGATGAAGCCGTCCGGCCAGAGGCTGGATTGATTGGCGGACAATATTTTAGTCAACTATAATTTCCTCCAGCGTCCGTTTGGGCACATGGTGTTTACCGTCTTGGTCTCGCCAGTATTTGATATCTCCGTCAGGGCCGACAGACTCCAGGACAACAACCTCCCTGGGCTTACCAAGGGCAATGACGAGAAGAATTTCAAATTGAGCGGGGAGGTTTAAGGCTTGCTCCAACTTTTTTCGGTTAATGGAGCCGATAATACATGCACCTAAGCCTTTTTCGGTTGCTCCCAGACGGATTGTCTGCGCAGCTATCCCATGATCGCAGCCAAAAGATTGACTAATATTTTTGTCACCCAGAATAATGATGTACGCTGAAGGCCTCTCGCCAGGGGCAGGTCCGGACCACTCCGGGATGTAAGCTGCCCAGCCAAGATGGGGGAAAATCAGGGAGTTTTTTTTGGGTTCGCAGGAAATGAAGTATTTTAGTGGCTGGATATTCCCTGCCGAAGGGGAAAATCTGGCAAGATCTATAAGCTCGAGAAGGGTTTCTCTGGCTATACTTTCTTCCTCATAAAAGCGGCGATAACTTCTGTTTTTGAGTACAAGGTTTTTGAACATTTTCAAGCCTCCTTTATTTCCTGATCCTCGTAGACTCTAGGAGGATCAGGATGGGAAAGCAACCTATATCCTTTCCTTATCGTTGTTAAAAAAACTTGCTGCAAGTTTTTAAAGAAAAAAGTTTGACTTGTAGAGTCTGTGGCCAAACGCTATTTTAAGCGCTGATTGAAAGTCTTGGTTTCTGAAATGCCTTACAAACGGCTTGGGTAACCCATCTTGGCGAAGCTTGCGGAAAAACAGAGCATCGGGATGAAAGGGGTAAATACTTTGCGATGTTAACCATGACTATCGATATTAAAAAGAATTTTTGTTTACTCAAAATATCCCATTATGCTCTGTCCGCAAGCAAGTTTTAGATGGGTCCAAGTCTTTGTACCAGCATGAAAGAAACCAAGACTTAGAATAAGCCATGAAAATTAAGTTGATAAAAAGGTTTGGTTACAAGCTTTGGTATTGTTTTCCCCAGTGTTTTTTTACCTTATGAAACAAGCAGAACACAAAAAAGACCGCTGATTTCTCCCCAGATAATTGCTGCCCCAAGAAAATCACCGTTCAATCCTTCCTGTTTCCTGGCTAGCTTGTAAAGCCTTAGCAGTCCAGGGCCAAGGATTAGAAAGGAGAAAACGACCTGCTCAATATTTAAGATAGACAGTCCTAGAAGGAGGCTTAAGAAGAGATTTAAGAACAGGACTTTTGGGGTGGCGCCTTGAAGAAAATATTTGCCCATGCCGGGTCTTAAAAGGTTTCTTCCCGAAAATGCGAGAATAACCGCTGCTGTCCGGCCCAGGACAATGGCCCAGATGATGATGGCCCATTTGTTAGCTGCTGCAATTTCATAATTTAAAATAAGTTGGCCAGTGAGCCCCAGGATGAGACCGATTACCCCAAAGGCACCAGTATGGCTGTCTTTAACTATGGTCCAAAATTTTTCTCCTTGCGCATTACTTCCTAAGCCGTCCCAGATATCTGCCCAGCCATCCCAGTGCAGGGCCCTGGTCAAATAGATGTTTAAGCATAATATGAGCCAGGCCTGGACAAGTGGATGTCCCTGGCCCAGACCCAGATAAAAGGGTAGAGTGATAATAAGCCCTAAAATGAGACTTACAGGGAAAAAATAGATCATGCACCGGCTCATGTCTTGAGGAGTGGCCATAGGAGCTTTGCCAATCCGCGATAGAAAAGATAGCGTCAATAGAAACAAGTTTTTATGGTTCATTTTTGAAGAGTCAAAGAGATTTTTTGTCCTATTGAAAGGTTTAGTCTTTTCTGGGCACTGGCCTGGTTTAAGGCCAGCTCATACATTTTTTGACTGCCAGGGATAAGCCCTAGTTCATTTGTCGGTATATGGCCATAAGTGGAAACCAGATGAAGTTGAAGTTCATTAAAAAAGAGTCGAGAGTGCTGCTCAAGAGTTGTCTCCCAACTGGTAATAGGTAGATTGAGGACTATATTGCCAAAATGATCAATATGTAAAACAGTAGTGGTTATTTTCTGTTCTTTATACTCTGGCTGTATATTGGGTAGCATATAAATGCTGTCCGGATTAATTTCTTTACCCAGGTCATGCGCTTCTTTTCCAAGGCTTAAGCGCGCGGCCAAGGGTGCAAAAATGTCGCGGCCATGGAAAGTGCTGCTGGCCAGAAAATCTTCATGTGAGACAGTATAGACTTTATCCAATAGATGTTCATGGGCCAGCATCGTTAGCAGGCCGTTGTCCGGAGCAAGGAAAAGTCGGGTTTTGTTTTTAGCTATAAGAATTCTCCTTTTTGTGCCTACGCCTGGATCTACAACGCAGACAAAAATGGAGTCTTCAGGAAAATAGTTATAACTTGACCATAAAAAATATGCCCCTTGGAGAATATTGAAGGGCTGGATGTGGTGGGTTAAATCGATAACTTTTATTTGGGGGTTATAGTGGGAGATAACACCTTTTAGCTGGCCCACATACATATCTTCCAGGCCAAAATCAGTTAGCAGGACTATGGGTTTCATAACAAAGTCTATGGGTTAAGGAGTTAAAAGGTTAAAGTGTGAAGAGCTAAGAAGACAGAAAAAGTTAACTTCTTAGCCTTTTAGAGTCTGTGGCCAAACCCTACTTAAGAGGACAATTTTTATAATTTTTTTCAATCCTGATTTCTTTCAAGCTGGTGCAAATGCTTGGACCCAGCCCATTGCAATGTATTCAAGAAACCAGGATTTTCAATCTGGTAGTCAAAATGGGGTTTGGCCACAGACTCTTTAATCTTTAATAGACTTTTCTTTTGGAAAATCCGCGGCCTATGACATTTAATGTGTTTTCAAAAATGACAAAGGCTTCCGGGTCAATGGAAAAGATTATTTCTTCAAGTCTTTTGAGTTGGATATTGTTGACCACGGTCATGACGATTTTTTTGCGCTGACCAGTATATGCTCCCTCACCATAGATGAGAGTTGAACCGCGGCGTAAGTTTTCATTTATGCTTTTAGCGATGGCATCTGGGGAGTTACTGATGATGAGGACCATTTTGCGTTGGTTAAATAAGGACATAAAATATTCACTGACAAAGGAAGAAACAAAGACTGCTGCCAGTGAAAAGAGCACCAGGTCCGTATCTAAAAAAGCAAAGCTTAAAGCAAAAATGATGAAATTAAATAGAAAGTTTGTTTGGCCAATACGCAGGTTAAATTTTTGATGCAAAATGATAGTCAGGATACTTGCGCCACCTGTTGACCCCAGAGTTCGAAAGGCTATGCCGCCTCCAGCACCTGCAATACAACCGTAACTTAGTGCTGCCAGAAAGTGATCATGAATAATAATGCGAAAGTTGATGACCTCCAGAAAAAAGGTCATGGCCAGCATTCCAAAGAGGCTATAAAGAAAAAATCTTCGGCTGACAAAAATGAGTCCGAGGACAAATACGGGTATGTTTAAGAGAAAAAACCAGATGCTTGGACTTAGTTTATGCGTGGAGTAATAAAAAAGAAGGCTTAAGCCCGAAATCCCGCCGCAAATAAACTGATGATCCAGGGCAATGGCCTTAATGGATGTTGCAATAAGAAAGGCCGCCAGAGTCAGGAGCCCAAGGTTCCATGGAATGGAAAAAGTAAAATCGCGAATGCTTTTTTTCACTTCAACTCGCCTCCAGGCATCCAAACCAGATAATCTGGTTTTAGTTGCCCTATCTTCGATTTGTGTGCTCGGCCTTCGACATGTAAGCGCACAAAGACCTACCGGTCCTTTAGCCTTTGTGTCTGCTTGATACCCTGTGATTGGTTATTTCGGCATTAAACGAGCCCTTCCTCTTTGAAGGGCAATGGTTTAGTCTTTTCGTCAAAAAAACAATTCTTATTTGGTTGACCAGCGAAAAAGAGTCACCTAGCCTATATAGTTTGGGGCTGCAGGTGCAGATTGCAATTAGTTAATACATCGATTTTTTTAAGGGAACTCACGAATCACAAAGTTATGAATTTTGTTAACGTAGCGCTTTCAAGACAGGATGAATATAATAATTTCTTTTGTCAATGTGCACAAAAGGCATCAGATTATAGTTTTGCCAATATTTGGGGATGGGCAGAAGAATATGGGATAAAATGGTCTTTTGCTGATAACTTGGTCTGGCTCAAACAAACCAGACCGGAAGAAGTTTTTTGGGCCCCTGTTGGCGATTGGAACCTGGATTGGAGAAAAATTTATACTCGTATCAAGAAACCTGTTCGCTTTATCCGAGTCCCTGAGAAGTTAAAGCAAATCTGGCTTGAGCAACTGCCGGAGATCATGGTGCAAGAAGCCAGAAACCATTGGGATTACCTTTATCTTGTTCAGGAACTTATAGAGCTAAGGGGGAACAAATTTCATAAAAAGAAAAATCTATTGAATCAGTTTGTAAAAAAATATGATTTTACTTATGTTGAACTTGATCAAAAATATATTGAACATGCCCTTGCCTTACAGACTGAATGGTGCTTGTGGAAAGAGTGTTTCAATTCGCCTGCGTTGGATGCAGAGAATAAGGCCATCATAAGGATTTTTCACGATTTTGATAGAATAAAAGGTTTATTTGGAGCTGGACTTTTAGTTGATCAGAAAATGATCGCCTACACAGTGGCTGAGGAGTTGGAACCAGACACCCTGGTTATTCACTTTGAAAAGGGATGTCCCAATTATAAAGGGGTTTATCAGGCTATAAACCAGCTATTTTTAAAAAATTCTGCTTCGAGATATAAGTTTGTAAACAGAGAACAGGACCTGGGTGATCTTGGACTGCGCAAGGCCAAGGAATCCTATCATCCGGTAGGCTATTTAAAGAAATATGAAGTTATTTGGAAATGATATTTGTTTGACTGTTCCGCCTCCGGCGGGATTAGGTTGACTGGCTTGTTTGATAGTTTAAAAGGCTATGAGTTATTTAACGTGTCATTAGGGATCAAGGCACACAGATAACTGGCTAGAGTAGTAAAGGCATCGCTGTTGCGGTGGTTATAGCGAAATTCTAGTTCTTTAAAGTAGAGTAAAAAGCGTTGGGGATTCATTGTTTTGAACCGTTTGAGCCTGGGCTTGGCAAAGGCCCAGAAATTTTTGTTGCCATCAATGGCGAGAGATTTCCCATTGTGTTTTAAACCGTATTGGGCAGAGATCCCGTCATCGTAAAATAAGATGCTTAAGTATTCTTTATACCGGTCAGAATAGACAATGTGCCCGATATTTTTAGTTTGTAGATGAAAATTAAGTTTAAAGTGAATTACTGTCTCTAGGCTTAAATCTGGTAAAAAATCCACAAAGACCTGGTCTGACCGTTCCAAGATACCCAAAATCGGACTGATCCTTCTGGCAGGTGGTTTGTTTTTCAAAAGAGAAAGCAGGGATAGGGAAGCAATAATCTGCGGTCCATCCAGGGAATGGGCTAGGATTGCCAGGCGAAGGACTGTCAGGGCCTTACGAACAGTATTATAGCTAACATCCAGCTGTTTGGCCATAACATCCGTGGTTACCTCCAGTTCAAAGAGTTTTAAAAATCTCAACCATTGCCGGGGAGAAAGTTGACCATAATTGATAAATCTGCGGCTGAAGTCATGGAAAGTATAGCCACACTTGGAACAGCGTCTTTTGCCGCTGGAAAGTTTATACAGCTTCCGACAGCGGCAGCGTGGACAAAAGCGTTGATAGTTTTTCCAGCAAAACTTGAGTAGAAATTTTTGAGCTGCAGCTCTGGTTTTTATTATTTTTTCGTAATCATAAAGGTACATAGTTTACGTGTTTAGGAATATAGGATGTTGGGAAGCTTGGAAGTCAAGTTCATGTTAAAAAGTGAGTAGAATGCTTGCTGAATTTTTGCACCTCCCCTTTTTTGTTCTTTTTAATCTTCCCATCTTCCTATTCAATCTTTTCCCAGTACCGGCATCCTTTTTCAGGACAGGCAAGATGCTCTCCTCTGGCCTTGGTGGTTTTTTTGACCAGAATTTTTGACCCGCACTCAGGACACTCTCTCTCCACGGGAAAATCCCAAACAGCATAAGTGCATTCGGGGTATTGGTCGCATCCGTAAAAGATTTTTCCGCGGCGAGAACTTCTTTCCACTAATTCCCCCGGACAGCCGGGGGCAGGACATGGAACATGGGTGGAAAATGGCTTTGTATAATTGCATTCTGGATAACCTGTACAGGCAATGAACCGGCTGCCTGTACGCGCTTTTTTTTCCACCAAGTCGCGGCCACATTTTGGACAGGTTCCTACTTTCTTTAATTCTATGGGCTCTGAAGGGATAATTTGAATTTTGCCTGATTCATCCCGTGTAAAATTGGCTGTATTTTTACACTCCGGATATCCAGAACAGGCCAGAAAGGTTCCGTTTCGACCAAAACGAATAAGCATGGTCTGGCCACATTTGCTGCATTTTATATCAGTTTCTTTGCCAGCCTTAACTTCAGCCATTTCTTTTTGGGCTTTTTCCAACGTAGGGTAAAATTCTTGAGCAAATTTCTGTAAAACATCGACCCAATTCTTATCTCCCAGGGCAATGGTATCCAGGTCTTTCTCCATAGCTGCAGTAAAGCTTGCATCCATGAGTTTGGGGAAATGTTTGACAAGGAGATCGCACACTACATTACCTAGTTCAGTGGGAACAAACTGCTTTTCCTGCCTGGTTACGTAATCTCGGTCTGTAAGGGTCGAAATGATGGTGGCATAAGTTGAAGGACGGCCAATGCCCAATTCTTCCAGTTTACGCACCAGGGAAGCCTCTGTAAAGCGGGATGGAGGTTGGGTAAATTTTTGTTCTTTGGAAAGTTCCAGGAGATTTAAACCTTGGCCTTCTTTCAGTTCAGGTAATTCTTTGTCGGCCTGATTTTCGCCATTAGCATAATAAATCTTTAAAAAACCCGGGAAAATTTGTCTCTGTCCCTTGGCGCGCCAGAGAGTATTCCCGGCTTTAATGGTCACCACTGTATCCCAGAATCGGGCTGGAGCCATTTGCGAGGCCATAAACCGTTGCCAGATGAGTCTATATAAACGAAAGTGATCAGCCGGAAGATAGGCTTTGACCATGTCCGGGGTGAGGCTGGGATCCACTGGGCGGATAGCCTCGTGTGCATCCTGTGCTGCAGCCTTGGTTTTAAAATTTCTTGGCTTTGGCGGGCAGAACTTCTGCCCCAGGTTCTCCAGGATCCAGGCTCTGGCTGCTTCCTGGGCTTCTTTAGCAATGCGTACAGAATCTGTGCGCATATAGGTAATCAGAGCTGTTGTTCCCATATCCCCCAGGTCAACACCCTCATACAGTCTCTGAGCTACGGTCATGGTCTTTTTGGCTGAAAAATTTAGTCTGGTGCTGGCTTCCTGTTGCAGTGTGGAAGTAATGAAAGGGGGCTTTGGTTCTTTTTTCCTTTCTTTTTCCGTGAGCTCTGAAATTACAAACGACGACTTACGGACTTCCTGTTCAAGCTCTTGTGCTTTTTGGGCGGAAGGAATGTGGGCCTTTTTTTTGTTGATCTTCCAGAGTTCGGCCACAAAGTTTTTCCCTGGGGCCGCTGAAGGCTCTTTATTATTTTCTGCCTCTAGCTTGGCTTTGAATAGCCAATATTCCTCGGGAACAAATTTTTGCCGTTCCCTTTCTCTGTCCACGATAAGGCGTAACGCCACAGACTGAACTCGACCAGCGGATAGACCTCTTTTGACCTTTTTCCATAAGATAGGGGAAATCTTATACCCGACAAGGCGATCCAGAATGCGCCGTGCCTGCTGGGAGTTAAACAGGTTTTCGTTCAAGGGCCGGGGGTGTTTCAGAGCTTCCTTTACTGCCCTGGCAGTGATTTCGTTGAATTGAATGCGGTTATAATTGGGATTTTTATCTTTGATAAGCTCAGCTATATGCCAGGCTATGGCTTCACCTTCCCGGTCCGGGTCCGGAGCAAGAAATACCTGGTTGGCCCGTGAAGCTGTTGCACGCAACTTATTGACGATTTTTTTCTTGCCAGGAATAATTTCATACTGGGGTTGGAAATTATTGTTTTCATCTACTCCCAGGCTTTTTGTGGGTAGGTCGCGTACATGACCTACTGATGCTTCAACCAGATAATCCTGACCCAGAAATTTTTTTATGGTCTTTACCTTTGCCGGCGATTCAACAATGATTAAATCTTTACTCATAATAGGGCGGCTATATCCAGATGGTGTGGTATTTTGCAAGTAGAAAAATGATCAAAAATAAAAAAGTGAGGCTAATGGCCTCACTTTTTTGTAACAAAATTGGCTTGTGGTTTAATTAATCTATTTCTTTTTTCTCTTTTCCCATAACCTCATGTCTTGCATTTTTTTTCTTCTTTCTCTAGCCAAACCTTTGGCAACCAAAGAAGTGTTCTTTTTATAACCCCATTTTTCTTTGTATTCTTCTGGGGTTAGTTCGTGGGAAGCAAGGTGTTTTTTGGTCAATACTTTAAAGGACTTTCCACATTCCAGACAGACAATACTTTTTTCACGAATGGCTTTCTTTGGGTCAACAGCGGGTTTTGTGGCTTCTTGTTTTTGTTCTCCTTCTGCCACGTTTCGGATACCTTCGGCAAGTGTTCTAACCATAGAAGTAATTTCGTCTTCGGTCATATTACGTACACTTGCCTGAGCTTTAACAATTTCTAGCGCTTGTTTTAAATACTCTTCCATTTTTACTAACCTCCAATGTTTTATTAATTTAAAAAAAAAGATATATGAGCAATATAACTTTATTAAACACAGAGTTTTTTTTTGTCAATAAGAAAAGAAAATCTTTCAGGTTTTGATTATTGTTTAGAACCTTTTTTTTTCTATAAACATATTTGTAAAAAAATGTAAAGATAAGCAATTTTTTCATATCTCTTTAAAACCCGAAGGTTTATTTTTGACCTCATTAAAAATATGTTTGCTTTCTATAAAAAGCGTACCTGTTTTTTGTATGATTGTTATTATTTAATATTATTTTAAAAAAGGTGTTTTTTGGAAAAATAGGATGTTGATCTATAGCAACATGGATAGTGGCTGTTTTATGTGTAAGCTATTTAATTATAATTGTTTTTTTTTATTGCCTGGTAACTGTAAAGTCGATAGCTTTATTCTTAGCAGGGGTAACTAAAAGATAAGGAGATACTTATGGAGAACAAGATTCAAAGTGCAGTAAAAGAGGTCTCGAAACCTTTTAAATTCGAGCATTGGCTGAGGTTTTATTTTGTTCATCAAGCTGGAGAAGATCTGGTTATTTTTTTAAGTCCCGAGCATGTTCAGAAATTAAAGGAGAAATACGGTCAGCTGTCTAGATTGGCCGAAGAGTTAAATGGTAAGGTAATATCTCCGCAGCTTTCACAACAGACTATTGTTCAATATATTCAGCAAGTTTACGATGGCACTAAATACGAGGTAGGGTTTATTCCCAGGGTTTTGGATAGCTTGGAATTTAATACTGAAATACATGGCTTTAATATTTGGGTTTCCTTACACGAAGAACAGCTGGATAAGAAGGTGCTTGATTTTGATACGTGGTTGGAAATTTATGATGAGTGGAAAAAAACAGAAAATGCTCAGAAGATAATTATGTCTTTGAAAGTTAATGGGATGCAAAATGTCGGCTCAAATAAGCTAAATTAGGCCTTTAATAAAACTACCTCGTTAGCGCCCCCTGGCTGGCATAAAAGACTCTAGTCTCTTCTCCTGTCAGGGGGCGGTCAGTTACTTTGACAAACTGGTGGGGGGTTAGTTGCATACTGTAGCCAAAAGTGACGAACAAGGGGCCTGCCGAGGGGAGTTTCTCCGGCTGGAGCTGAAACTCGAATTGTACTCCTTTGAGGTAATCTAATTTGCTTGGTAGATAGACTTTAAGATCTTTGGCCACCACATGTCCATTTATATCACTTAAATAGGCAGAGAACCATAGGTCTTGAATCCACTCTGCCCAAGCGGGAATAACTTCTTTTTTGGGATAGGCAACCCCTTTGATATTATAGGAGTTGTCTATAAAAAAAGTCTTATACTCGAAGGTCCAAAAACGCATATCCAATGTTTGGCTGGTATTTAATGACCAGGGGTTTTTGCTCAAATGTTTTACGCTCAAATGCGTACAACCGAGGAAGAACAGTAGAGGGAGTAAAGCTAAAAGATATTTTTTCATCATTAGCTTATCTTGCGACAAGTTTTGGCGGCCCGAGTACAATCATCTCGGCCAGCGTTAAATTTACTTTAGGCATGTTTTTGATTTTGGGCCCGACAAAAGCCATTTCCAAGTGAGCCAATTGTGTGTAGAAGTTTGTCCGGTCCAAAACCGGATAGTCTTGCAAAGAACTACACAATTCCTGGCAACGGTAACAACCTGGGAAAGAGAGCGTTTGGTTGTCAGGTCTGGTCAAAGAGTTGGGTACGCCATGCATCCGGCAGATCATTAATCGATATTTATACAGGACGCATAGGCCATCTTCATTAACAGGGCACATAATGTCTGGTCTTATGCCCTTGTTGAGATTTTCTTTGGCTTTTTGGACATAATTTTTGGCCCGCTCAATAATTCTATCCTTCAGGTCGTGAGGACAGGCGTTCAACCCTTTCCAGAAATAGGCCCATTCTAGATAGGTGTGATGCTGAAAAAAGCTAGAACAGCAGTTATCCGGACATTCCTGGCATGTAAGGCCAATCTTTTCAGCGCATTTTTTATAAACTTCCTCCATTTGAGCATAGAGTTGTTCTAATCTATTGAAGGCGATTTTAGGCAGAATTTTTTTTATTTTTTTAGCCATTGTTCAATTAGTTGCACACATTCCTGAGGCGAATTCTGATCGGTACTGACTACAAAATCAGCATATTGTTCATATAGCGGTTTTCTTTGCAGGTAAATGTCTTCCAGGGTTTGTCCTTTGTCCATAGCCAGGCCACGGGTGGAGACATTCTGTACTCGTTTTAGTATGGTTTGCAGATCTGCATGCAGATATATGATTGGACCCAGACTTTTTAAAAAGTCCATGGCGGGTGCGCTGTAAACTACACTGCCGCCGGTAGAGATAACACACCGGTTGAGTCTAAGGTCCAAAACTACCTTTTCTTCGGCCTGAAGGAATCCCTTAAGCCCCAGATGATCGCGAATGGATTGCAGATTTGTTCCCCACCATGCTTCCAGGAGCCAGTCTGTGTCAACATGTGCCCAGGACAAACTCTGGCTGAGTAGCTTGCCCAGGGTTGATTTTCCTGAACCAGCCATGCCTATCAAGGCGATGCATGGCCTTTTCCGGACATAAAAGGACGATTTTGAACTCATGAAAAATGGTCTAGCCTCCCAGATAAGCCTTTTTGATATCTGGGTTTTCCATTAATTCCTGAGAAGTGCCCTGCATAACTATTTCGCCGGTATCAAGGACATAACCCCTATGGGCAAAGTTCAAAGCCACCCGGGCATTCTGTTCAATGAGCAAAATGGTCATGCCTTGCCTGTTTAGTTCTTTTAAAGCCCTGAACATATCGTACATTAAAAGAGGTGCCAGACCCATAGATGGTTCATCAAGGAGAATAAAGTTAGCTCCTGTCATCAGGGCACGACCCACGGCGAGCATTTGCTGCTCACCTCCGCTTAGTGACTCGCTACGCTGCTTGCGCCGCTCATAGAGCCGGGGAAACAGATCATAGACCCGTTTGAAATCATTTTTGATGTTTGGGTCATTTTTACGAGCATAAGTTGCCAGGACCAAATTTTCTTCCACGGTCAAGTTCCCAAAAATATGTCTGCCTTCCGGAGCCAGCGCAATTTTTAATTTATGAACCACATCATGAGGTTCTACTTTGAGGATTGATTCGCCCTTGTATAAGATATCCCCTTTGGTCACTTTTGGTCCTTCAGGCGGGGGAACGCGAGTAATGGTGTGCAAGGTGGTAGTTTTGCCTGCACCATTAGCTCCGATGAGGGTAACAATTTCACCTTCATTTACATGAAAAGAAATACCATGCAGGGCCTCAATATTTCCATATTTGACGTGTAGCTCTTTAATTTCGAGTAACATTAGATTGTCTCATCTCCCAAATAGGCTTTGATTACTTGTGGATTGTTCTGAATTTCCTCTGGGGTACCTTCGGCAATAGTGGCCCCAAAGTCGATTACCTTTAGCCAGGAGCAGAGGGTCATGACCACTGTCATCTGGTGTTCAATCATCCAGATGGTGATCTTAAATTCTTCATGGATCCACTTAATCAGTCGGATCAGGTCCTTGACATCAGCAGAATTCAAACCTGCAGCCGGCTCGTCTAAAAGCAAGAGATCCGGTTTGATAGACAGAGCTCTTGCAATTTCCACTTTTCTTTGCATCCCATAAGGCAGGTTTTTAGGCTTTTCATGGATATATTTTTTCAGGTCAAGTGCTTCCAGGATATCCACTGCTGTATCCAGGATGCGTTTTTCATTTTCCATGTATCTTCTGGTGCGCAGGATAGAGTCAAATAAACTATAACCGAGATTATAATGTTGAGAGATACGGATATTGTCTAAAACAGTCATTTCATGCCAGAGGCGGATGTTTTGAAAGGTTCTGGCAATACCTAATGCTGTAACCTGATGCGGTTTTAGGCCGGCAATATTTTTTCCTTTGAATATAATTTTTCCTTTTGTCGGCTTATAAAATCCGCTGACCAGATTGAAGACAGTGGTTTTACCTGCTCCGTTAGGGCCAATGAGCCCCATTAATTCACCGCCTTCAAAGCGGATGTTAAAGTCTGAAAGAGCGCATAATCCCCCAAAGTACTGGGTTAGGCCATGTATTTCCAATAAGGACATAATGTTCTCCAACCTATTTGAACTTATATAATTTTCTAAGACCTGGAAAAATGTCTGATAGCTCTTTGTTGCCCATTATTCCTTCAGGACGGAATTGCATGAGGATAATGAGGAGAAGAGGGACAACTATCCACTTGATGATTTGCAAAGGGCGTAAAAGTTCCAGAAGAAGAGTGAAAGCAATTGCCGAAAGGACTGAGCCGGATAATGATCCCATTCCTCCGAGATAGACCATGACCAGGGCTTCTGTTGACTTGAGTATGCCAAAAGAACTTGGATTTACATAGCCCAGGACATGGGCGAACAGTGCCCCGGCCACGCCGGCCAGACCTGAAGAAATCATAAAGGCTATCAACTTCATTTTGTTGGTATTCACACTCATAATTTCAGCGGCTACTTCATCTTGGTGAATAGCAACTATCCCTTTCCCCAGAGTAGATGAAACAAAGCGGCGGATCATCCAGATTGACAGAACGGTAAAAATGAAGACCCAGATGATCATCCAGGGAAGGAAAACCACATCTTCCATGGCAAAAATAGTATTTTTCATCCCCATAAATCCTCTGGCTCCACCAATGCTGTCCAGATTGATGATGGTGGTGATGATTATATAGTTGGCCGCTATGGTGATGATAGCCAGGTAGTCACCCCTGGTTTTAAAGGAGGGAATTGCTATCAAAAGTCCAGCCAGTGCAGCTACTATAAATGCGACGACTAAAATTAAAGGAAAACCTAAAATGGCGTATTCAGGTGAAAGTAATGGCGGGCCAAAGACCCTGTCTTGAGCGAATAGGAGAACGCTTAATACAGAAGCCACATAGGCCCCGACAGCCATGAATCCAGCATGGCCACAAGAGAATTCTCCCATATATCCATTTACTAAATTTAAGCTGCTGGCATAAATAATATTTATACCCATAAACATTAAAACAGACTGGGTATATAAATCTATTAATTCATAGTAGGATAGGCCAACAAGTAGGCCGAACAAAAGAAGCAAAGTCAAAGGAACTGTAAATCTTCGCATACTTATCCTTTGTGTTGTTCCTGCAATCACGCCCATGGCGAAATTGCAGAGGGTTTTAAGTTATTTTAGTAGATTGTAAGGGTCTATATATTGCCAAAATAAGAGAAACTGTTTTTTGGATACGCGTCTGTTTCTCAGACTTTTTTAAACCAAATATAGAGTCTACAGTTTAGGCTCTTAAATTTTTGTTGTTTTTGCTACGCCGAATAGCCCTGTGGGCTTAATAGAGAGAATCAATAACAGTATACTAAAGGCTATTAGATCTCTAAACGTAGATGGGAAAAAAGCCACAACCAGAATTTCCACAAATCCGAGGATGTATCCTCCGACAAAGGCCCCGCGTATATCACCGATTCCTCCGACAACAGCGGCAATAAAGGCCTTCCAGCCTATAATGGCTCCCATGTATGGGTCTAAAATGGGATAGGACATGGCGAATAACAATCCGGCTAAACCAGCCATGGAAGAACCTAGAATAAAAGTAAAAACAATAATGGTATCTATGGGTATCCCCATTAAGGGGACAGCAAATTTATCATAGGAGATGGCCCGCATGGCCATTCCGATTTTTGTTTTGGTAACGATAAAATGCAAAAGGCCAAATACCAGAAAGGCAGAAATTATTACGGCAATTTTTAGGTTGGTCACACTGATGGAACCGAACGTGTACACTACTTTGTCAATGAGTTCAGGAAACTTGCGTCGACTAGCGCCTAAAAGGGCCAGGTTGCCGTTTTCCAGAATCAATCCGCACATGAGTGCGGTGATGACTACGTACAGTCGGTTGGCTCCTTTTCGGCGTAAAGGGCGATAAGCGACTCTTTCAATGAACACGCCCACGCAGGCAGTGAGAACCATGGTCAGTGGGATAGTCAGTGCCAGGACTGCCCACTTGGGCAGGGCCAGTGGCAGACCAAATGAATATTGGCCCAGGAAGAAAGTGGCCACAAAAAAAGCAATATAAGCACCAACCATGAAAATATCGCCATGGGCAAAATTAATGAGTAGGAGTACTCCATAAACCAGACAATAACCCAAAGCTATTAATGAGTAATAACTGCCCCATTGTAAGGCATTGAAAATGTTTTGTATAATACTTTCGAACACCAGATTACCTCATTGGTCATGTGTTTTGAGTTCTGTGTTTTATGATTGAAAATTTGCAGTTCATTTCGATAAAAATTATTTCCTGCGCAGGATAATATGCGCAGGAAGTAAAAATTCTAAAATCATAAAAAGACAAAGCGTGAAGTAAACCCTCACGCTTTGTCTAGCTAGTTTGTTATGGACATACAGATTTGGTGAAGACGAAGTCACCATTTTCATCAATACGAACCACAACGGCACATTTGATGGGGTCGCCCTGGTCATCAAACTTCATTTTGCCAGTTATGCCATCAAATTCTTTAATGTTAGCCATGGCGTCGCGGATGATCTTACGATCTTTTCTTACTCGACCGGTGAGATGACCAGCTTCCTGAATGGCCTGGAGAACAATACGGGTTGCATCCCATGTCAGAGCGGCTACATCATCTGGGGTGTAACCATATTTGGCTTTATACCTGTCAATAAACTCTTTTGTGGCTCCGGTAGCTCCAGCAGCAGCATAGTGAGTAGAAAAGTAGTGTCCTTTACAATCGTCACCACACAAGGTCATGAGCTCAGCAGAACCCCAGGCATCAGATCCCATAAAAGGTCCATTCCAGCCGAGATCGTGGGCCTGTTTTACGATCAGGGCAACCTCATTATAGTTGTTTGGCAGAAAAATAAAGTCTGGTTTTGCAGCAATGATTTTTGTCAACTGGGCACTGAAATCCTGATCCTTATCACCGTAGCTTTCAAAAGCGACTACAGAGCCAGGACCGTTTTTCTTTTCAAAGTCTTCCTTAAAAATTTCTGCGAGACCTTTGCTGTAATCATTGGCAAGGGCAAAAAGGACTGCAGCAGTTTTGGCTTTGAACTGTTTCATGGCGAAGTCAACAGCCACTGGCCCCTGGAATGGGTCTAAAAAGGCAGCCCTGAACACCCAGGGACGGTCCTTGGTTGTATCGGGATTGGTGGACCAGGGAGAAATCATCGGAGTCCGGTTGTCATTACAGACTTGACCGGCCGGTACAGCCTGTTTACTTGAGTTTGGTCCGACAATGGCCAGTACCTGATCTCTCTCAATCAGTTTTAAGGCTGCAGCAACAGCGGACTCGGCTTTGGATTCATTATCTTCATAAATGAATTCCAATTTGTATTTTTCACCGCCGACTTCGAGTCCACCTTGACCATTGATATCCTCTTTAAGCATTTCTGCAGCTAACTTGGACGATTCGCCTACCTTGGGGATATCTCCCGTCAGGGGGATGTTAAAGCCAATTTTAATTGTTTTCCCAAAGGCGAATCCAGAAACCAACAACACAAAGCAGGAAACAACAGTGGCGAAGAGCAACTTCCTCATCGTAAACCTCCTTAATAAGTTTTCCAGAGGCTATAATAAAAAAAGATATAAAAAAAAAGAGAAAAATTGCCCAAAAATTGGTTTGATGGATTTGTTTTTTAAGTATAAAATAAAAAAATAATCCATGATTTTCTATGAGCTTATTGATTTGTCTTTCATAAAATTTTGCTATAAAAAATATATAGTTAAGGAGTATGTTATGCCTGATCAGGCACTGACTATTATCAGCGAGCATGCGCAAAAAGGTGTTCTTGTCCGGGAGAAGTTTTTTAAAGAAAATGCACAGGTTTTGGTCGAAGTTGCTAGGATCATGGCTATTAGTCTGGCCCGGGGAGGTAAGATACTTTTTTGTGGCAATGGCGGAAGTGCAGCAGATGCCCAGCATTTGGCTGCCGAATTTGTTAACCGTTTTTTAATGGAAAGGCCTCCCCTCCCGGCTCTGGCCTTGACAACTGATACTTCTGTCCTAACTGCAGTGAGTAATGATTATAGTTTTAACGAAGTATTTGCTAAACAGGTTAAAGCTTTGGGGCAGGCTGGAGATGTCCTGGTAGGGATTTCTACTTCGGGCAGCAGCCACAATGTGAATAAGGCCTTGAGTCAAGCCAGGGAGTTGGATATGATTACCGTGGGTTTGAGTGGGAAAAATGGGGGCGAAATGACCGATTACTGTGATTATGTTTTAAGTGTCCCGGATAAAAATACACCTATAATTCAAGAGGTACACATTGCTGCCGGGCATCTATTATGCCGCCTGGTAGATTACTATTTGTTCGAAGCTGTCTCTGAATTGGAGAAGTACCTTGTGAGTGATGAGTAAGCCTTAAAGCGGACAGTTGAGAAAAGCGAAGAGCGGATAAAAAAGCTGTAGAAGCGGCACATACACGCCCTGAGGTGATGCGTGTAAATAGCGTCACAAAAATTTGCATAAGAGCCTGTGTATAACGGGTTAAAATGATTGAAGAGTCTGTGATCAAAATGGAGTTTGGTCACAGACTCTGAAAATATAGACCGCAAAAATTTTATGCTGTCTCGGTTAGGGAGATAATCCATGAGAATCAGGAGGATATGATATGCCTATATATGAATTTCTTTGCAACAAGTGTAAAAGAGAGTTTGAAGAACTGGTTTTTAAAGAAGATGAGCAGGTTCAGTGTCCTGACTGTGGCTCTCAGGATACCCAAAAATTGATGTCTGCCTGTAAGTTCAGGACTGGCGGTCCCATTGTTTTGGGCAAGCCTTCTTCTAATGCCATTACAACCAGAGGCAAGGCTGGCTGCGCCAGTTGTTCCGGCGGCAATTGTTCCTCCTGTGGTTGATAGGTGACAAATTCCAGAAAACACAAGTTCCAAGTAATCAGTGGTAAAGACAATGAATAGAATTATTATTGCTACTAGAGGTAGTAAACTGGCTTTGTGGCAGGCTGAGCATATAGCTGGGCAGCTTATGTCCCGCTATCCTGATCTTGAGGTGAGGTTGCTAAAAATTAAAACCAAAGGGGATAAAATATTGGATGTCCCCCTAGCCAAGGTGGGGGGGAAAGGTCTTTTTGTTAAAGAAATTGAAGAAGCGCTTATGGATGGTCGGGCTGATATTGCTGTTCATAGCATGAAAGATGTGCCCACAGAGCTTCCTGCGGGGCTTAAACTAGGCATTATTCCTGAGCGTGAAAGCCCAGAGGATCTGCTCTTGTCCTGTAAATATGAAAATTTAATGGAGTTGCCTGAGAAGGCTAGAGTAGGCACATCCAGTTTACGCAGGCAGGCGCAGCTTTTGCAATTAAGACCGGATCTGGATGTGGTTTCCCTGCGGGGAAATCTGGATACGCGGGTTAGAAAATTAAAGGAAGGGCAGTTTGATGCCATTGTTGTGGCCAAGGCTGGCATGCGTCGGTTGGGCCTGACAGTAGATTATGAATTTGAACTCGCACCTCCAAGTTTTTTGCCAGCGGTGGCACAAGGAGCTTTGGGCATTGAATATGCTGAAGGGCGTCAGGACTTGGATGAACTTTTGGGTTTTATGGATCACGCCCCTACCAGATTTTGTGTCCAGGCGGAAAGGGCTTTTCTGCATGGCCTAGATGGAGGCTGTCAGGTGCCCATTGCCTGTTACGCCCGCTACGGAGATGACCAATTGCGCATAAGCGGTCTGGTAGCTGATCTTAAGGGTGAGAGAATGGTGAGAAAAGAAAAGACAGGTAAACCTGAGGATGCTTGGCAGTTGGGGCATGAGCTTGCCCAGGAAGTTTTAAAGGCCGGGGCGAGAGAGATTCTAGGTGAACTTTATGCTTAAAGTTAAGCAAACATTTATTAGAAAGAGCCCTGCATTAGCGGGGCTTTTTTGTTGATAGTTAGTTTAAATTGGTTTTGGACACAGTGTTTAATTGGGCCTTCAAGTCGAGGCAAGTTTTTTTACCTAGGCATAATTTTAGATATTCAAGATTGAGGAGAGCTTCTAAATGATGACGGTTTATTTTTTGTAGATAAAGGCCACTTGTAAACTCTTTTTGTATGTCTTTACTGTTTAACAGAGATGTGCAGGGACTAATTATGGCCAGTTGTTGAAAATAAGCAGCTAATTCTTGCCGTAACTCAGCTGTAGTTTTCTGCCTGATTTGTTTGTTAAATTTTATTAAATTCTGCACGGGGGGCAAATTTGGCGAGTGAATAATGGTTTTTACCCCTTGAGCAAATCTTTTTAATCCAGCCAGAATATGCTCTGGTTGTACAAAATTTATGTTCATCCATCCTGCTTTCAACCAGTTGAAAAAGGCGCATTTTGTTTTGTTTGGCCCAGTTTGAATGTAAATCCCTATTGAGGCTGACTTGTAAATATATGAATCAACCCAGCCTAAGCCAGCTTTGGTTAAGCCTGGCTTTTCTGAATAAAAATAGTTCCAGTTTTCGTCCGGGCCAATGATTTCCCCTTTCTGGCCAACTTTTGACTTGTTTTTTTGTCTGGAGATGGAAATAAGAACTCTTGTCTGGGCAAAGGGCATAAGTATAATGACTCTGTCCAGATCGTAACCATAGTATCCACCGGAAAACAGGTCCGGAGTATTTTCTTCGTATTCCACCCCGGAAAAGATAATGGGTTTACTTAGACGGTCTACCTGGCTCCATAAGCTAGCTAGCTCCAGTCCGTCGCTGCTAGAAATTTTTTTCCAATAGGCAAGGCGAATAGATGATGGACGCAGAATGTTGGATGGTAGCTGGGGGTTAAACCCATAAGCCAAAATTTTTTTTAAGTCAGACTTAAGGGTGAATTGATAAAAAGCCCCTGTCATATTGGCTCGTTGGGGAAGGGTAAAGGATGAATTTTGGTTGTGAAGAACAAAATTTAAGATGGATTCAATGGACTTATGAACAAGGGGCTGAGTAGGATTTTCGCTCAGGGAGAGCAAATAGGAAAAATTTAGATTTATTGCCTCAGGGAATGGTTGGGTGTGCCCAAGATGAGATTCAGCCAAAAAAAAGAAAAACAGACAAAAGGTAAATATACGTTTTAACACAGTGCCTCATAGCTAACTAAAAAGTTGTGATATGCAAAAACATATCTCTCCTAACTTAAGCGGAAACAGTCAATAGGGCAAGAGCTTTTTAATCAAATCCAATTTTTGGGGCAAAACCTGTAAGGCATCAATGGACAGAGACAAAAAAACGTTTAATCCTAAGCCTAACGAATCAAAAGACGACATAAGTATGCAAAAGGGATATGCTGACATAGCAGAACATGTGCAAGATGAAATGCGAGTTGAATTTAAAGCCGAGTGGGAGTTGATACTTTTGGCGTTGGGTATTGACTATCATTGGGGCAAAAAAGGAGAACTTTTGGTTCCCAACGAAGTAGTTGCGAGAGCTGTTCGGGAGATAGAAGAGTATGAGGAGGAAGTGTTTCAAGAAAGGCAAAAAATGACAATGGAAATTCCCGATTTAAATGACAATAAAAAAGCTTGGTTCAATTTACTTGTTCTATCTTTTTTATTGCTATTTTATACTTTAATCGAGAAAAATATTTTTCGGTTGACTTTAGAGAATTGGACAATTTTGGGGGGTGTTGACGGAGAAAAAATTCGTGCAGGTCAATGGTGGCGTGTAATAACCGGTCTTACATTGCACAGCGATCCGGCACATGTCTTGTCCAATGTAGTATTTGGAGCGCCATTTGTCGTTGGTGTTTGTGCCAGGTGGGGGCTGGGCTTGGGCTGGATGACCATAATTCTTTCCGGTGCCATAGGCAATTTGGTAAATGTTTTTGTTTTAGGTCCTAGACACTTGAGCATAGGTTTTTCCACAGCGGTGTTTGGGGCGGCAGGCATTTTGGCCACCAATCTTTTAACAGAAACAAGAGGGTTTGGTAGTTGGTTTAAGTGTATTTTCTACGGCCTGAGTCTGTTGGCTTTACTTGGAGGTGGAGGGCCAAAAGTTGATCTGGGAGCACATTTTTTTGGTTTGGTTTCGGGCTTGTTTTTAGGGATTATTCTGCATAAATTGAATTTTTTTGATCCCAAGAAAAAATTAACTGAAATAATTTTGTTTTTGTCTGTCTTAGCCATTGTCTTGTGGGCGTGGGCTACCACCATACTTAATCACTCAATTTAAGGACGGAGTCTTTGCAGAAAAAAAATCAAACCAAAACGCCATATAGAACCATCTGGGAGCTTGCCTGGCCCCAGGTGTTGATGATGTTCTTTCATTTTTTGATTGGTTTTGTGGATGTGTGGGTGGCCGGAAGGCTTGGCCGGGAAGTCCAAGCCTGTATGGGGTTGATCACTCAAGCCCTATTTTTCTTTCTTGTTGTGGCCATTGCAGTGGCCAATGGTAGTGTGGCGGCCATTAGTCAGTCTTTGGGTGCTGGTCTGAGAAGGAGGGCCCAGCGTTATATCGGCCTTGGTTTAGAAGTAGGTATTGTCTTGGGGGTGGTTATTCTAGGGGCTGGTTATATGGCCAAGGATTTGTTTTTGGATTTGTTGCAAATACCAGAGAGTATCTCGCCCATTGCCAGCTATTTACTCCAAGTTTACCTCTATATTTTACCTGCTTACTATCTTTTTATTGTCAGTAATGCCTTTTTTCGGGCTCAAAAAAAAGTCATGTGCCCTTTTTATGCCATGATAATTGTCACCATTGTCAATACCTTGGGTGATTTTGGTCTGGGCTTAGGACTGTGGGGGTTGCCAAAACTTGGTTATAAAGGCCTTGCCTGGAGTACCTTTGCCTCTATTATGTGCGGGACTGTTTTTAACCTTTCTCTCCTCATACGTGCCAAAATGTTGGTACGGCAGAGTTTTGCTCCCTGGCGCTGGACAAAAAAGGCTTGGCCCTATTTATTTAAGGTAGCCTGGCCAGCAGGCCTTATGCAAATTGTCTGGCATTCAGCCTATATGGTTCTGTATGGAATTGTTGCTTCGCTGCCCAGGGGCAGTGTAGTTGCCCTGGCCGGTATGAGCGCAGGGATCAGGGTGGAATCATTTTTATTTTTACCTGGTTTTGCTTTTAATTTTACGGCCTCTATTTTGGTGGGCCACTACCTGGGGGCCAAGGATGTGGCAGGGGCCAAAAAGATTGGCTATCGGGTCATGCTTTTAGGAGTTACCTTGGTATGCTTTATGACTATCTTGTTGTGGTTGGCGATAGAACCCATTGCCAGTTTTATTGCCCCTGATCCACAAGTTAAGATGGAGGCCATCAACTATTTGAAATACAATATGGCCGCCATGCCGTTTTTGTTGCCGGCAATAATTTTAGGCGGGGCTTTGACCGGGGCCGGGGCCACTATTTATCAAATGGTTGTCATGGGCACTTCTGCCTGGTTAGTGCGCATTCCTTTGGCCTATTTCCTTGGACATATTTATCTTGAGCAGGCTACAGGAGTGTGGCTGGCAATGTTTTTGTCCATGGTTTTTCAGGCAGGGCTTATGCTTTATTTTTATCAATTTAAGGATTGGCCCAAGTTTGCCATGCGCAAGTAAGATGCGCCTGCAAAAGTCCCTTTTTGCAGGCAATGTTGAATTTTGAATGATAAATGTTGAATTATTTGAATAGGTTGCAAGGTGGGGTTGTTTGTCAGAACTGTAAAATTTTAATTATTGCAGTTGCATCAAGTAAAGGACTTGGTTTTAATCTCAAGGTATCAAAGATACATTGTCTTTGTTAGCATTGAAGAAAATGCGCTCGCAAATTAACTCAGAAAGTTGAGTTTAAAAAAAGTAGGTATGATGTAATGTTTATTAAATTTTTCTTGCTTTTTGCTTTGGTTCCAATGCTGGAACTGTATATTCTAATCAAGGTCGGCTCTATTATTGGGGCAGGACCAACTATTGTCCTGGTCATTTTAACTGCCATCGTTGGAGCTTATTTGGCCAAGCAACAAGGGATGCATACGATGTACAGGATAAGACAAAGCCTGAGTCAAAATATGTTGCCGGCTGAGGAATTGGTTGATGCATTCTTGATTTTGATTGCTGGGCTGGTTCTTCTCACGCCAGGTTTTATTACAGATTTGCTTGGATTACTTATTCTTTTTCCGCCTACACGTAAAAGTTTTAAGATTTGGCTATATAAAAAAAATTCCCAGTGGATTGATAAGGGGGATGTCCATGTTTATTATCGCAAATGGTAGATTATTTTCAGGGAGAGATTAATGGGCTTTAGAAATTTAAGTCAGTGTTTACAGGCCCTGGAAGAAAGGGGCGAACTGATTCGCATTGACCAGGAAGTGGATGCCAACCTGGAGATTGGCGCCATACAGCGGCGCGTATTCAGGGCTAATGGCCCGGCCCTTTTGTTTACCCGGGTCAAGGGCTGTGCCTTTCCCATGGCCGGAAATATTTTCGGGACCAAGGATCGGATAAGATTTATCTTCGAGGACAGTTTAAAGGCCATAGATAAGCTCATTAAGCTCAAAATAAGTCCCTGGGAACTTTTAAAAAGACCATGGCAACTGTTCGACGTACCCAAAGCTCTTTTTCATACTCTGCCCAAATGGGTGAAAACCGGCCCGGTGCTTGAGGGTGAAACTAAAATCAGCCATCTGCCACAGCTTAAATCCTGGCCCATGGATGGAGGAGCCTACATAACCCTGCCCCAGGTTTATACTGAGAGTCCGGAGAAACCAGGTATAGCCTGCTCCAACCTGGGTATGTACCGCGTGCAACTTGGTGGCAATGAATACGAGCAGGATGTGGAAGTCGGGCTGCATTATCAGATACATCGTGGGATTGGCGTTCATCATCAACAGGCCTTAAAACAAGGTACACCTTTAAAGGTGAATATTTTTGTAGGCGGACCACCGGCCATGACCTTGGCAGCCATAATGCCTTTGCCTGAAGGGGTGGCTGAAATTCTTTTTGCCGGGGTGCTGGCTGGGCATAGAATAGAGTTGATTAAAAGACCTAACCATCTCCCCATCTTGGCCCAGGCAGATTTTTGTATTGTTGGTCATATTGATTCAGGAGGGGAGAAGCCAGAAGGTCCCTTCGGCGACCACCTGGGTTATTACAGCCTGAAACATGACTTTCCTGTGCTCAAAGTGGAAAAGGTTTACCATCGTCATGGTGCTATCTGGCCCTTTACTACCGTGGGCCGCCCCCCCCAGGAAGATACAATTTTTGGGACCTTTATCCATGAGTTGACAAAAGAATTGGTTCCCACGGTGTTTAGCGGAGTCAGAGAAGTGCATGCCGTGGATGCTGCGGGGGTACATCCTTTGCTTTTGGCCATTGGCCGGGAAAGTTATGTCCCCTATGCCCGGGAAAGACAACCCCAGGAGCTTTTAACCTGTGCCATGTCATTATTGGGCCAGACCCAGACAGCTCTCTCCAAATATGTATTTATTGCTGCCCGGGAAGATGACCCCGGGCTGAGTGTGCAGCATATCCCCAATTTTTTTAAACATGTTTTGGAGCGAATCGACCTAGGAAGAGATCTTCATTTCATTACCAGGACAACCATGGATACCCTGGACTACTCTGGTATCAGTCTAAATCAGGGCTCAAAATTGATTGTTGCTGCTTGTGGCCCGAAAAAAAGGGAATTGGGTCTGCGACTGCCTGATGATAGTGGTAGCCTTTATCTCCCTTCAGATTTTGGACGGATAAAGTTTTTTGCTCCTGGAATTGTTGTTTTGCAGGGGCCAAAACATAAACAGAAAAGAGATACGCAGGATCCTAAATTGAAGGAATTGGCCGCGGTCCTTGAAAAGACCAAAAGCCTAAAAGATTTTCCCCTGCTGGTTGTAGTGGATGACAGTGAATTTACCGCAGCAAACTGGGACAATTTTTTATGGGTGGTATTTACCCGCTCTGACCCGGCCACGGATATTTATGGTGCAGGCGAATTCACTCACTGCAAGCATTGGGGCTGTGCAGGCCCTCTTATTATTGATGCAAGGTTGAAAAGTTATCACGCGCCGCCGCTTGCGCCTGACCCGGAGATAGAAAGAAAGGTGGATAGGTTGGGAGAGCCTGGCGGTCCTCTACATGGTATTATTTAGTTTTAACTCAACTTTCTCGTATGTTTACATCACCTGTTTTCAAATTTAAGAGATAAAGAAATAAGAATTTAGGCGTGACAGACCGTTCAACTTTCTGGTGCATCAAGACACCGTAACTCAGCTTTTGGTC
>NZ_JAGUQP010000028.1 GCF_018704065.1 Desulfovulcanus ferrireducens
GACCAAAAGCTGAGTTACGGTGTCTTGATGCACCAGAAAGTTGAACGGTCTGTCACGCCTAAATTCTTATTTCTTTATCTCTTAAATTTGAAAACAGGTGATGTAAACATACGAGAAAGTTGAGTTATAAATAAAAATGTGTATTTTTGACTAAAAAATAGCTAAATCATGAGCCGCGAATCACAGATTAACTCTAGCCTTTTGAGCCTAATTTTTATATCCATTTTCCCAGATTTGAATTGTTGAGTCGCGGGTAGGGATGCTTATCTGTGTTCAACCTGAATCTAGAGTTCAGAACAGAGTGTTTTCACCCGCTACCGACTTGGAATTCCCAGCTGAAAAAAGTTTGGTTAGGCAAGTCATTATGTTTATAATTGAACCCTAATAAAATTGATATTTTTATCCAGTTGAAGGCTGGATTCAGGGTAACAGGTATGGATAAGTCATTCTGAGCACAAGGGGAAAGAATCTCTTGTTGCTTTTTCTTGTAGACGAATCTGATTTTTTCGATGTATTTCTGTACAGGGGGAGAAAATGAAAAAATTTCTAGAAAACTATTGGACCATTAAGCTGAATGAGGTCAAAGAAAATCTGGAGGCCAATAATTTTGAGGTGTTTTTAGTCAATAATGTAGAGGAGGCCAGGGAGGTAGTATTGCAAAAAATTTGGCCTGCAATAACTCCTGTCTCGGTATCCTGGGGAGGGTCCAGAACTTTTAAACAGACTGGGCTTTATGATGAATTAAAAAAAATGGATCTGAAGGTCATCGATACTTATGTCCCTGGCTTGTCAAAAGACGAAGCAATGGAACTAAGACGCAAGTCTCTCTTTGTTGATTTATATGTCACTGGAACCAATGCCATCACAGAAAATGGCGCCCTGGTGAACCTGGATATGATCGGAAACAGAGTAGGGGCCATCACTTTCGGACCGAAATTTGTTTTGGTGCTGGCCGGGAGAAACAAGATCGTGCCTGACTTTGAAGCTGCTGTAACTCGCATCAAAGAGTATGCTGCTCCTGCAAATGCCATGCGACTTGATAAGAAGACTCCGTGTACCAAAACCAGTTCTTGTCATAACTGCGAAAGCCCGGATCGAATCTGCAATGTTTGGACTATAACAGAGAAGTCCTTTCCTAAAGGACGGATAAAGATAGTTCTTATAAATGAGGATCTGGGAATCTAACAAATGTCCGGATTTGTTCATCTGCATTGTCATACAGAATATAGTCTCCTGGACGGGGCCATCAAAATTAAGGATCTCTGTGCCAGGGCCGTGGACTATGGTCTGCCTGCCGCAGCCATTACAGATCATGGCAATCTTTTCGGGGCTGTCATATTTTATACCACAGCCAGAGATTTTGGCTTAAATCCTATTATTGGTTGTGAAGTTTATGTAGCCCAGAATCATCAAGAAAAGGGTCAGGAACGTTATCATTTGGTGCTTCTGGCCGAGAATAAAACAGGTTACCATAATCTCATCAAGATTGTCACCAAAGGCTGGCTAGACGGGTTTTATTATAAGCCGCGCGTGGATAAAGAGATTTTAAAAAAATACAGTGATGGACTTATTGCCCTGTCAGCCTGTTTGCAGGGAGAAGTTCAGTATAAATTACAAAAGGAGGGTTTTGAGGCCGGGCTCAACTCTGCCAGAGAGTATGCCCATATTTTTCCAGGCAGGTTTTATCTGGAAATGCAGGCAAACGGGATTAGAGAGCAGGAAGAAGTCAATGCAAAGCTCCAGGAAATGGCTCAAAAAACAGGTCTGCCTTTGGTGGCTACCAATGATTGTCATTATTTGACCAAAGATGATGTACAGGCCCATGATATTTTGCTCTGCATCCAGACCAATTCCAAGGTGGATGAGCCAAGCCGGATGCGTTTTAATACTGATGAGCTTTATTTTAAATCTCCTGAAGAGATGGAAAGGGCATTTAAAGATTGTCCACAGGCCCTGGAGAATGTGCAGGAGATTGCCCAAAGATGCCAGGTAGAACTCGACCTGGGCAAACACTATTTCCCGGTTTACGCCCTGCCTGAAGGCATGACCCTGGAAGACGAGTTTGTCCGTCTGGCCCGGGAGGGGCTGAAACAAAGGTTAAAAGATTTGCCCTATTCTGTGGACGAGGAAAAGTACTGGGAGAGATTGGAACAAGAGCTGGAGATTATCTGTCAGAAGGGTTTTGCCGGTTACTTTTTGATCGTTCAGGATTTTATCAACTGGGCCAAAGCACAAGGCATACCAGTAGGCCCCGGGAGAGGTTCGGCAGCAGGTAGTCTGGTGGCCTACGCCTTAAAAATCACCAACCTTGATCCTATCAAATACAAACTCCTTTTTGAGCGATTTTTAAATGTGGAGCGGACAAGCTTGCCGGATATTGACGTGGATTTTTGCTATGATCGGCGAGAAGAAGTTATCCGCTATGTAACTGAAAAATACGGCAAGGATAGTGTTGCCCAGATCACCACTTTCGGGACGATGAAAGCCAAGGCCGTGGTCAGGGACGTAGCCCGGGCAATGGGACTTAGCTTGTCCTTGGCGGATAAAATCGCCAAGCTTATCCCCGATGAACTGAAAATGACTATAGATAAGGCCCTGGAAAAGGAGCCTGATTTAAAAAAGATGGTGGAGGAAGATGAACGTATAGCCAGACTCATGGATATCTGCCGGCGCTTGGAGGGACTGGCCAGACATGCTTCCACCCATGCTGCCGGAATTGTCATATCTGACAAGCCCATGGATGAATATCTTCCTCTGTACCGGGGGAAAAAGGGTGAAGTTGTTACCCAGTTTGATATGAAGCGGGTGGAAAAGGTGGGCCTGATCAAATTCGACTTTTTGGGCCTGAAAACCCTGACCGTGATAAGCGACACTTTAAAACTGGCCCGGCAGGGTGGAAAACAAGTCCCGGATATGGATAAACTTCCCCTTGATGATGAGAAGACTTTCGAGCTTCTTTGCGCCGGAGAGACAGACGGTGTGTTCCAGCTGGAAAGCTCCGGAATGCGCAAGGTACTAACTGATCTTAAACCCAATTGTTTTGAAGATATTATTGCTCTTTTGGCTCTGTATCGACCTGGACCTCTGGAAAGTGGTATGGTCAATGATTTTATTCGCCGCAAACACGGTCAGATCCCTGTAGAATATCCCCATGAGGCTCTGGAGTCGATTTTAAAAGAAACTTACGGGGTCATTCTCTACCAGGAACAGGTAATGCAGATAGCCGCTGTGCTGGCCAATTATTCTTTAGGAGACGGAGATATTTTACGTCGGGCCATGGGTAAAAAAGAGCCAGCAGTGATGGCCGCGCAAAGGACCAAATTCATGCAGGGCGCACGTGAGAACAATGTCCCGGAAGAAGTAGCCGAGCATATTTTCGATTTGATGGAAAAATTTGCCGGGTATGGGTTTAATAAGTCTCACAGCGCTGCTTATGCTCTGATCTCTTATCAGACTGCATATTTAAAAGCCCACTATCCGGTGGAGTTCATGGCGGCCCTGATTACTTCCGAAGTGAACAATACGGATAAAGTCATTACCCACATCAATGCCTGCCGGGATATGAACATAGAGGTCCTCCCTCCGGACATTAATCATAGCCACTACTATTTTAGTGTTGAGGGTGGCAAGATGCGTTTTGGACTGGCCGGAATAAAGAATGTGGGGCAAGGGGCTATTGAAGAGATTGTCAGGGAAAGAGAAGAAAATGGTCCTTATTCCAGTTTGCTCAACTTTTGTGAACGGGTGAACCTTAGAAAAGTGACCAAAAGGGTCATCGAGATGCTCATTAAAAGCGGGGCCATGGATTGTTTTGGATGTAGCAGAAATGGACTCCTCGCAGGCATGGAGAAAGTTGTGGCCAGGGCTCAGCAAAAAGCCAAACATAAGAGCAAAGGCCAACTATCATTTTTAAGTCTGGTCCAAAAAGACTCTGATTCAATCTCTGGTCTTGGATTGGATTGTCCGCAAAATAGTCTGGAAGAATTTTCAGATGAAGAGAAATTAAAAATGGAAAAAGAGGCCTTAGGCCTTTATCTTAGCGGACATCCTCTTTTACCCTTTAAGGAGGAGATAAAAAGACTGGGTATAAATGAATTGCAGCGTTGTCGTGAACTGTCGGCAGGAACAGAGGTTCATGTGGCCGTCATGGTCGTAGGCAAAAAGGAACATCTAAACAAAAAAGGTGAGAAGATGGCTTTTTGCCAGATCGAGGATTTAAGTGCCAGTGCCGAAGTGACCTTTTTTGCCGATGTCTACGCACAGTACAAAAGTCTTTTAGACAGTGAAGAGCCTTTGTTTCTTAAAGCTAAAATAAGTGCCTACGAGGGATTGCAAAACACCGAAAGCGATAGTGAAGACAATGATAGACCTAAGCAAATAAAACTTCTGGGCCAGGAGGTGCAGCTTTTACAAGATGCCATTAACAATGACCATCGTCCCATAAACATTACCATAGACATAGCTCAAAAAGGAGAAAATGGTGAAAGCGGGGTCTGGACGGGGTTGAAGAAAATTATAGAGAAGTATCCCGGTCAGGTTCCGGTACAGCTCTCGCTGTTAGGCGAGGATTTTGAATGCAAATTGCAGCTTGGCCCTGAGTATGGAATAAGTCCCAATCAGAGGTTTTGGACAGAACTTGAAAGGTTAAAAGACTAAAAGGTAAATTTAGGTTATTACGTATCGCTGTTATTAAAACATTGTATGACCACAAATAACAATTAATAACTATAAATAAATTCTATTAAAAAAATGGGTACAACAAACTCAAAATGGTTTTTACGGGTGAGGTCGGAGTTCAGTGCTTCTCATCAGTTAAGGCACTATGCAGGAAAATGTGAAGCGTTGCATGGACACAATTTCCAGGTAGAGGTGGAAGTGTGGGGAGATCAGCTTGAGCCCAAAACAGGAATATTAATTGATTTTAAAGTGTTAAAAAAACATTTACAAACTGTCCTGGACAAACTTGACCACAAGCATTTGAATGATCTTGATGAGTTTAAAGAAAAGAATCCATCTTCCGAACTTCTGGCTAAGTTTATATTTAAGCACATGAAGAGTCTTTTACCCGGTGATAAAGTTAAGCTTTCTTATGTTATGGTCGCAGAGAAAAGTAGTTCCATGGCGTTTTACCGGGAGGATGAGTAATGCGCATCCTATTGCAGAGAGTAAAAAGAGCCATGGTGACTGTAGATGGTCAGACCGTAGCTGAAATAGATACAGGGATTCTGCTCTTTGTAGGTTTTACTCATCCGGATACAAAGCTCTGGCAGGATAAGGCCTGGGACAAGATTTTACAAAAAATTGTAAATCTCAGGATTTTTCCTGATAGTAAAGGTAAGCTAAATTTGAGTCTGACCGATATAGATGGTGAAATTCTTTTGGTATCTCAATTTACACTGTTTGCCGATTGTCGTAAGGGAAGACGACCGAGTTTTAGTCATGCTGCTCATCCAGTAGAGGCCGAGAAACTTTTTAATAAATTTAAAAATGATCTCCAAAGGTTATGGCCGAAAGTGCAGACAGGCGTTTTCGGAGCGGAAATGGATGTGCAATTGTGTAACTGGGGGCCTGTGACCATCTGGATAGATAGCGATGAGTTTTGAGTTCTTTCTTTACGGAATTCAGAATGACGTTAGAAGGCGTGAGGGATGATGCTTCACGTATTGTACAATGGTGTCAATGGGTGTGCATACTCAAGAACAAATATTTTAGTCCAATCTAATAGTTATGGCCGAGACAATTAAAGCCCTTATTATTGATGATTCCAGTTTTTATCGAAGAATGTTGGTTAGCCTGCTAAAAGGGAGGTTTGACTTTGTTGAAGCCAAAGATGGCGAAGAAGCCATCGATAAATATCTAAGCTTTTCTCCTGATATAATTTTATTGGACTTAAATATGCCTAAGATCAATGGCCTGGAAGTCATAGATTATATCCGCAATAAAGCCAATAACAATGATGTTTTTATCATAGTCTTGACCGGAGAAGAGTCACAGGAAGTTAAGATTAAGGCACTTAATCTTGGGGCCAATGACTTTTTGACCAAGCCATTTTCTAAAGAAGAACTCATCGCCAGAATTGGAGTGGCTGAAAGGCAGGTTTATTTGTTATTCAGGCTGCACAAGGCGTACGAACGAATGGCCCAGGAACTAAATATGGTTGCTGATTTGCAAGAAAGACTTTTGCCAAGAAGCAACTTTTCTTTCCCCGGTGTTGATTTACAGTCTTTATACATCCCTTCGGGTATGGCCAGTGGTGACTATTTTGACTATTTTGCTGTCAAAAAGGATGTGCTGCGCTTTGTGGTAGCCGATGTTTCCGGACATGGGGCCCGGGCTGCTTACATAATGGCTATGGTCAGGACCTTATTTTATATGACTAAACAGCACTATACGTCTTTGAGTGAAAGCGTCCGTCTTATAAATGAACATTTATGTCAGGTGTTAGGGGAGGAACCCGATTTTATCACCTTGTTTGCCTGTGATTTGGATTTGGCTCAAAAAAAGATTGAATATGTAAATGCAGGTCATTGCCCAGGGCTAGTAAAAGTCGATGGACAGAAGATTTTGCGATTGGATGCTTATCTGCCGGTTTTAGGTTTTTTCCCTTTAGAAGTTGAAGCTAAGAAGATTGATTTCACTCAAAGCGTGGGTGTATTTTTGTTTACAGATGGATTTTATGAATGGGAGCTCTCTCCCAAAAATGCTTTTGGTTTGGATAGATTTTTGAGGTTGGTAGAGAATTTGCTACGATCCGAAAGGTTTTACCTGGAAGAAGTAAAGGATAAATTAGATTCCATACCAGTTCTTCCTCCTGTGTATCGCGATGATCTGACAGCTTTATGGGTAGAGACAAAATCAGAGTAGTTTTTATATAAATAAAGCCTGAAAATGAAGATTACTCTTAAAACTACTGCAACACCGTATACAGTTCGGTTGGTGGTTAAGGCCGTGATGACTATTTTAGAAGAGCTAATTGAAAATGATCTCCTTTATGAATTGCAACTGGCCCTGACCGAGGCATGTAACAATATAGTTGTACATGCCTATGATGGAAAGGAAGGAGAGCTGGAGTTGAGATTGAAGGTTGTTCCTCTCGAATATATTCAATTTGAAGTTATAGACTGGGGTAAAGTTTTTAATAGCCCTAGTATCCTGTCAAGTTGTTCCCTTGTATTGCCTAAAGAGGAGGCAACATCAGGGCGGGGTATTTTTATTATACGAAAAGTGGCTGACAAGTTTGTTTATAAACGGGTTGATGGTAAGAATTTAATAATAATTCGTAAGTATATTCAGGAGGAAAAGTGGAAAGTTTACAAATAGACAAACAAGGTATGCTGTGTCTGATTAGTCTCCAGGGCGAACTTACCCTGGAGATTGTGGAAGAGGTTAAGGCTAAATTTGAAGATATTTTTGCTGATGACTGGGATGTCCTGGTCATTAATTTGGCTAAGATTAATTTTTTAGATAGTTCAGGTATTGGGCTCTTAGTAGCAACTAATAATAAAGCCAAGCATAGTGGTAAAAAATTTTATTTGCTTGCGCCATCTGAGCAGGTAATAAAGACCTTAAAGTTAGTTAATTTGCTGCATTTTTTTGACATTCTTGATAATGAAGATGATTTGATAACAGTTATGCCAGACTAATAAAAGTTTAAAAATTGAAGTTAAAAGTTAAGGGTCAATTTAACATTTTTTTGGGAAGTATGTTTTCCTGCAGTAGAAAATAAAATAGGTATTTTTTTATCTGTTAAAATTTTATGTAAGAAGTTTATACTTTAACTACTAAGTTATGCCCTACTATTTACATCATTATTTTGATCCCTATTTTGATTATCAGAAATTAAAGCCTAAACAGCTGGAAAAAGGTAAGGTTGATTACTACAACTTGGGCTATGTCCAGAATGTCATAGCCGGTCAAGTTCTTGCTGAGTGGAAAGAGATAGCTCCTGAAGATGTTGATCAATATGATCAGAATTTTATTTATGATAAAAAAGAATTTCCTATAGGACCTAACTGTGCTGTAAATCCACAAAATGAAGATCAACTCATTGCTACGGCCAATGGCTATGTTTTTTATTACCAGGGCAAAATAGCGGTTAAAACAGTGCTTAATGTGCGCCGGGACGTGGATTTTCACACCGGCAATATTTATTTTGTGGGCGATATGATCGTCCATGGTTCTGTCCGTTCAGGTTTCGAGATCAGGGCCAATAATATCCGGGTAAAAAGGCTCGTTGAAGGGGCTAAAGTGGAAGCTGGTGGGTCAATGGTTATCGAGGAAGGGGTCAAAGGAAGTGGCCAGGCTCTGATCAAAGCCGGAGAAAATTTGCGTACTCCTTTTTGTGAAAAGGCCGAGCTGGTTGTGCAAGAAAAATTGATCATAGATGGTTTGTGTTTGCACAGCGTTTTATTTGCGGGGAAGTATGTAATGGTCAAAGGTAGGCTGATAGGCGGTCATGTTTGTTCTTCCTCATTAGTTTATGCCGGAGAGCAACTAGGAGGAGGGATGGGAGCTAAGACTGTTCTAGTTCTGGGTTATGATGCCTTGTTATTCAGAGAGGTTCGCCAGATTGAACAAAGTATTTCTGAGTTAAAAAAAGATATTTTTTTAGTGGAGAGCAAGCTTCGTAAGGGGCCGGAATACGAAAAAGAATATGGTCCGAAACTTAGAACTTTAGAAGGAAAACTAAGAATTTTTACTAAGAAAAGAGAGGAGTTGTGGACAAGGATGGAGGGAAGCCTCAACCACAAGGCCAGGGTTATATGTCCCGGTGAGATTAGGCCTGGTGTGGAGATTAGTATTGGACCAGCTTATTATAAGGTAGATGATTTTTTACAAGATGTCTGTTTTTACTTTGAAGATGATGAGATTAAATTAAAATCACCGGCGATGGATAACTAGTTGATAGTTGATGCTTAAGTACTAAGGGTTAAACTATGGATATAGGGACCTTAATCGGAATTCTATTGGGATTTGGCCTGATTATTGGCTCAATTATTTTGGGTGGAAGTCTGGGGGCGTTTATTGATGTTCCCTCTATTTTAATCGTTGTTTTTGGTACTGTAGCAGTTACCTTTATTATGTTCCCCATGGGCACAGTGTTCGGGGCCATTAAGGTTATGTTAAAGGCCTTTTTTGCCAAACCCCCGGATCCGAAGGCCATGATTAAAACTATTATTGATCTGGCTAATATTGCTCGCAGGGAGAGCTTAGTGGCTTTGGAAAAGGCCTCTGTTGAGGATCCCTTTTTAAAAAAGGGAGTACTTATGGTTGCTGACGGTACAGAGGAACAAACAGTACGGTCAGTTTTGGAAATTGAGATAGCCTTTATGAAGCAAAGACACCAGATGGGCCAGGAAATTTTTAAATCCATGGGCACTATGGCCCCGGCTTTTGGTATGATAGGAACCTTAATTGGTTTGGTTAATATGCTTCAGAGCCTAGATGATCCTTCTTCCATTGGTCCGGCCATGGCAGTGGCCCTTTTAACCACTTTTTATGGCGCGGTTTTGGCCAATGTTGTTTTTTTACCTATCGCTAAAAAACTTGAACATAGAAGTGCAGAAGAAGTTTTGTTTATGGAAATAGCTGTTGAAGGAATCATTTCTATTTTGAACGGAGAAAATCCACGCATTACTCAGGACAAATTAGAAGCCTTTCTGGCTCCTGCCTTGCGTGAGGGTAGTGATAGTTAATTTTATAGGCAGTAAGTAGTAATTGGCAAGACTTTGAGTTTTAACTAGTTGTTGGGAGTGATTACGTTTTATGCCCAGAAAGCAGGAAGAATGCAAATGTGAAGAAGGGCTGCCCGGTTGGTTAGCTACTTTTGCTGACCTCATGTCCCTGCTTTTGACTTTTTTTGTGCTACTCTTATCCTTTGCCAATATGGACATACAAAAGTTTCAGGACATGTTAGGTTCCATTAAGGATGCCTTTGGTGTACAGGTGCAAAGAAAGCAAGCTGATTATATAGCCTTTTCGCCCTCCCAATTTGAGCGTAAGGATATTTCTCTGGACCAAAATGCCCGATTGCTCTTGGGAATGGTCTTGCGAATCAAGGCCATGCTGGATGAAGATAGAGTTCTTAAAAAAAATGTGGATGTAACCCCCGACGATCAGGGGGTGCTTATACGGGTGAACAGCGGTCTTATGTTTGAGCCGGGGAGTGCCAAGCTTAAGCCAGAAGCTGCGAAGGTGCTGGAACGGGTGATCAAAATTTTAAAGGAGTACAATTTTGATCTTATAGTCCGCGGCCATACTGATGACCGGCCGGTTCGTTCAGGTAAATATCCGTCCAACTGGGAGCTTTCAGCAGCAAGAGCAGCAGCAGCCTTGCGCTATATAGTGGAAAAAGGCGGCATTAATCCCTCCAGGTTAAAAGCTGTTGGTTATGCTGACACCAGGCCTCTTGTGCCCAATAATTCCGAGAGTAATAGAGCCATAAATCGGCGAGTAGAGTTTTACTATCATCGACCTAAGGTTGAAGGTTGGTAAGTCTAGTAATGGCTGACAGGTTAAAAGGCAAAGAGATAGAAAAATTGTCTTGATTTTTTAGGCTCTTTACTTTTGCCCTTTCGTCTAATCCCAATAAAAGCAACAAACTCAATGAACTCGACAAACCCAACAAACACAACTGATTTTGACATTGTTGTTGACACAGGTGAGCAAAAGGTCTGTTTATTAGGGCCTTACGGGGTTAAGCGGATAGAAGAAGAAGTGCGGCAGCTTGTAAAGCAGAAACAGGTGTTGCCTGTTTTGGTTGGGTCCGGCACAAAAGAAATTTTGCATACGGTTTTAGAGGCTTGGTCCGGGCCTGTGGCAATTGTCGATAAAGAAGAAAAGATTCTGGTTCAGACTAAAGTTTTTGAGGAGTTTGGACAAAAAAAAAACATTTTTTGGGTACGCGAGTATAATGCTTCCAGAGCCTTAAAAAAATTGACCGCGTGGCAGATGGATCATGGCGGCCACCCTTTTTATCCCCTTATAATACCTGCCTACTTACGTATTGATCCGAAATATTACAAACAAGTTGTGTCTTTTCTTAAGGCAAGCCAGCAATTTAATTTTTGGGAGCGAGTAAGATATAAAAAGTTTGCCAATGATCAGCCCAGGATCCTGCTGATTACCAGCAAATATTTTTTAATGGGAGAAGTGATTGCGGCCTGTAAACGGCTTGGTATTCCCCATTATCTTTTGCAACTTGAGGACCAGAAGCTGGGGTGCGAAAAGTTTGTAAAAGATTTTTTACAAGCGGTTGTTGAATTTAAGCCTGATTTTGTTTTTACAATAAATCATCTGGGAGTTGATCGAGAGGGTATACTTGTTGAGCTTTTAGAGAGGTTAGAATTACCTCTAGCTTCCTGGTTTGTAGATAACCCTCATTTGATCCTGTACATGTATAATAATCTGACCAGTCCATGGACGACTATATTTACCTGGGATGCGGATAATATTGAGGAATTAAAGAAAAAGGGTTTTGAGCGTGTTTACTATCTGCCTCTGGCATCTGATATTTTCCGTTTCAGGCCTGGGATAGCCAGCAAAGATAACCGTTGGCAAAGCGATATTTCTTTTGTTGGAAATTCAATGGTAGCCAAGGTGAGAAGTAAATTAAAAAAGATAGCGTCTTTTCAAGGCCTGCTCAACGGATACCATAAGGTAGCTAGGGCTTTTCTGGAGAGTAAAAAGCGTTCTGTAAATCTTTTATTAAAGTTAGAATTTCCGCACCTTTATAAAGAGTGGCAGAGATTGCCTGATATTGAAAAGAAACTTGAGTTCGAGGCCATGGTTACCTGGGAGGCAACGCGTATTTATCGTAAGCTATGCGTAAAGGAAATTCTGCCTTTTTCTCCCTTGATAGTCGGGGATAAGGGGTGGCAGGAAACATTTGGGAGCAATGACTGGCAATGGCATCCTGAACTTAATTATTACCGTGATCTGCCGCAATTTTATCCCTGTTCTAAAATTAATTTTAACTGTACCAGCGCACAGATGAAAGGCGCAGTTAATCAAAGAGTTTTTGACGTGCCGGCTACCGGTTCTTTTTTGCTTACTGACTACCGCTATCAGATTGAAGATTTATTCGTCCCTGAAAAGGAGGTTGTTTTTTATAGAGATGTTGGAGAAATTGGGGAAATGGTGAGGTTTTACCTGGCCAGGCCGGAAAAGAGAGAAAAGATTGCCAGGGCTGCTTATCTGCGAGTAAAAAAGGATCATACTTATGAAAAACGCATACAGTTTCTTTGTAATAAAATGAAAGAAATATACAAATAGGATCAGGGGCTAAACCTTAAACTTATTTATGGTTAAACCAATTTTAGTTTTACAGATGCAGCGCATGGGGGATTTGATTTTATCTTTCCCCCTTTTTTTATGGCTGTCCCGGACTTACCATCACACTCCGGTATGGACTGTTGCCGAAGAAGATTTTTTCCAGGGTCTGATGCCGATTTCACCTCAGGTAGTATATGTCCCGTGGAATAATTATTCTTATATTTTAAAGGAAAAATATTCTCTGGTCATAAATTTAAGCCACAGAAGAGAGGCAGCATGGCTAGCCGGGCAGATAAAGGCTGACGAAAAAATCGGTCCTTATCTGGACAGGGATGATTACCAATATATTGCAGGAAAGTGGCAACTATACAGGGCGAGTCTCGTCCAAAGTAACAGGCATAATCGTTTTCATTGGGCAGACTTGAATGCCCTGGATGTGATTCCTTTTGATCTGATGAAAAGCACAATTTGGCCTGAGCCTAGGATATTACCTTCGAACGGAAACAAGGTGGGTTTATTTTTAGGTGCCAGTGAGCGGAGTAAGCGTCCTTCCGCAAGGTTTTGGAGTCTTCTGGCTCAGAGGCTGATAGAGTATGGCCTCAGACCTGTATTTTTGGGCGGGAAGGCTGAGGTTGAACTGGCCGAAAGGGTTAAGTCTGACTTGGATGTCCGGGTCTTGGATTTGACCGGGCAACTCAGCCTGGACCAACTGGTCAGGATCGGCCAAACTTTGCAGCTCTTAGTTACTCCTGATACAGGCCCTATGCACTTGGCCGCATGGACAGGTTTAAGAGTACTAAATCTGTCCATGGGCCCTGTAAATCCGTGGGAAACAGGTCCGTATCAGCCAGGACATTTGGTGTTAAGAGCTAACTTAAGCTGCAGAGGATGTTGGACGTGCAAATTTACTGAACCAAAATGTGGACAAAAATTTGATCCTCGGAAGATAGCTTTTCTGGTTAAAGAAATTGTTTTCTACGAAACAAGCAGACTGGGCAAAACCCGAATTAACGGTCTGGAATTGTTTACTACCCAAAGGACGGGAACTCTTTATCATTTGCTGGCGATACACCAAAGATTCACCTTGTCAGACCTGTTTGGGCAGCTCTGGCGTTCTTTTTGGGGCTATCATTTTGGTTTGTGGGCCAGAGAGGAAGTCTTTTCTATTGCTGAAGAAATCAGGGCAAAACACCCACTTTTTGCAAAGTCTTTTCAAGAAGGTCTGTTTTTAATATTAGATCAGATAAAAAGGGTAGTTAGAACAAGACAGGTTCCTGAACCGGATTTCTGGTCCAACTCCCCTCCTATGCTCAGACCCTTGACCAGCTATATTCATCTCTTTTGGCAAAATACAAATTTTACTCCTGCCTCTTTAAAAAAGTCCTTGGATTTGGTGGAAGAGTTCTATTCGATGTTCGATGTTGGGTTCTAGGTGCTTGGGTAATGTTGTTCGAGTTAGTTCTTAGTTAATTTTTCCTGCCTTCCCCCGTATTTTCACTTTTCACTCAATTGGAACAGTAATTGAAGTCTTTGACCTCAAGGAGGTCAGAGATGCAATTTTTTCCTCATATTTCCGCTCCAGAACAATCGTTTTTGTCTGGTATTCCGACAAAAGAGCTTCGAGGTCCAGGGCAAGGTTCTCAATTTGATCAAGTCTTTTCTTCCCTTGTATCCTCTGAAAATAATTGTGAAAGCTTATCCCATTGCAGGAAGCAGAATTTAAGGGATGTTGAGCCAAGAAAGAATGATGCACAAAGGGGAGAGGATAAGAGAGTTTTTTGGTCTGACAAGCTAAGTGAGGAAGATTTTTCCTCTTTAAAAGATGTTTTGAAAAATTTTGGTGTAGAAAAGGAAAAAATTCAGGTCTTGGAGAAAAAGTTTCGGGAAAAGGGGCTGTCTTGGAAAGATGTAGTCCTTTGTCTGGGACTTGGTAGTTTGTTGACTAAGGATATTGGACAGTTAAATGCCAATTTAAAAAGAGGATTAACTTCTTTTTTTCAGAAGATAAATTTCACTCCGGAAAAGAGTCAAGAACTGGTAGCTAAGCTTGAACAAAATAAAAAAATGGAAGTGTGGAAAGAAATTGCTGAAAAGCTCAAAGAAATGCCACAGGGGCGAAAGATATCTTTAACTCAGAATGAGATAAAAAGTCTTAAGGTGGCTTTTGGGGTAGAAAAAGATCAGTTTTTTTTATCTGGTTTTGTAAATAAAGAGTTAAGTTTGGGAGAATTAAAGAATTTATTGGCTATAATAAAAAAAGAGGCAATGCGAACAGCGCCTGAAATCAATGAAGATGTAATGCGGTCAGTCTCTGAGGAAAGCAAAGCGATAATGGTTGATGGGCAAAGTAAGGAAGTTTTGATGTTGAGGTCAATAAGGCAACTCGCCCATAAGACAGAGAAGAAGGGTTTGAATAATGACCGAGGCAAAGAAGGCATAGATAACAATACTTTGCTCAAGGCTAAGGAAAATGGTGTACTACATCAAGGACGGCATCACGAAGGCAAGTCATTTAATGTTAATAAAGAAAAGGAAAAAGAGAATAATGATGACCAGCGAAATTTCTTGGGACAACGTGTTAAAGTAAAAACCGGTAAAGATGCTCAAGGACACTTTCACAAAGCAGATAATGTCCACGATGAAATAAATGTTTTTCAGGTGAAAAACGAGAGTGATTGGCAGACAAAATTTGGGGGTGGCAGGGAAAAGATATCGAGACAGGTAATGGAGCAAGTTCAAAACGGGGTGGTTCAAAATTTAGGTAACGGCCGGCGGCAGATTAGATTGCAATTAAGCCCACCTGATTTGGGACGGTTACATGTTGTTTTACAGGTCAAAAACAACGAGGTTAAGGCGCTTATCAAAACCACAAACCATGATGTCACCCAGATTGTTAGTGAAAATTTGAATCAATTGAAGACCAGTCTGGAACAACAGGGGTTAAAAGTAGGAAAGTTAGAAGTGCAGACTCAGCTCCCTGATGGCCAGATGAGTACGCCCTGGCAGGGCTCTGACAAACATAATCAGGCTCAGGAGCATCTTCGTAAAGGAATAAACCTGGCCAGGCTACGAGGACTTAGTGAGAGCCGGGAAGAAAATTTGGCCCATGATGTGCAGAATATAGGGCATGGAGAAAATATTTCCCAGTCAGGGATAGATTTATTTGCCTAGCGAGGTGGAGAATGCAAACTAATGGTGTTGATTATTTGCTTGGCGGGTATGAGCGAGATTTCACCGGTCAGACTAGAAAAACTGGTGATGCAGCTCCTATGGGTAAGGATGAGTTTTTAAAGCTTCTAGTTACCCAATTAGAGCATCAGGATCCATTGAATCCCATGGATGATCGTGAATTTACAGCTCAGTTGGCACAATTTTCAAGCCTTGAGCAGTTGACTAGTATTTCTGAAGGTATCAAGAGCCTAAATGAAGATAAGGCCAGGCAGGAAATGCTTGGCGCGGTGAGTTTTATCGGCAAGGAAGTGCGTGCAAGTGGTGATAGTTTGAGTAAAGAAGGCAATAATGTTTCTACCGTGTACTATCATTTTGATGACGTGGCTTCAAAGGTATACATCAATATTTTTGACTCCTTTGGAAACCTTGTGCGCTCGGAAAATGTAGGCTCAAGGCAGCCGGGTGATTATGAGTTTGTCTGGGACGGTAAAACTTATACTGGCAGTTATGCCCCTGATGGTGTTTATTCTGTGAGCATTGCCGCAGAGGGTGTTAATGGTCAACCAGTATTGGTTGACACTGAAGTCAGTGGTAAGGTGTCTGGTGTACAAAATATGAATGGTCAATCATACCTGCGCTTAGAAGATGGGCGACAGGTTAATTTTGTAGATGTTAAAGAGATTGTTAACCCTAGTAGCGATGATAGCCAGAAATAGCTAGGAGGTTTGAATATGGGACTTTCAGCAGCATTATATTCAGGAACCAGCGGGCTTAGGGCTCATGGAGAGGCCATGTCTGTTATAGGCAATAATATTTCCAATGTGAGCACAATCGGTTTCAAAGGGTCTAGAATGCATTTCGAAGATGCCCTGAATCAGGAAATTACTACTGCAGTTGGAGTAGGACAGGTCGGTAGAGGGGTTGCTATAGGTACTGTTATGACAGATTTTGCTCAAGGTTCTCTGGAAACTACCACCGAGTCTACTGATTTGGCCATAGGTGGCAATGGATTCTTCATTGTCTCCCCAAAGGATGAGGAAACGCAATATTATACTCGGGCAGGAAATTTTCGTTTTGATAAAGATGGTTACCTGGTAGATCCCCACGGTTATGTGGTCCAGGGCTGGGAAGTGCTTCAGGAAGATACGTCATCTGCAGCTACAGTTGAGCAGGCAGCTAGTCAAACTGCTAGTATAAAGACAAGAGGAGTGCCCACAGATATTCGCCTGGAGAATTTTCAGTCTCCTCCTCAACCTACATCTCGAGTAAGTATGGTTGTCAATCTGGACTCACAAAGTGAAGATAGGTCAACAGATAAAGCGGATCCGTTTTTTGCCATGTTTAAAAAATGGAGTGCTAATGCCAGCGTTCCTATTGGAGACACGGCTTATGCATATCAAAGTACCATTAAGGTTTATGATGAAAATGGCACATCACATAATTTAACAGTTTATTTTGATCCGGTCAGGGAAGATATTACTGATACAGGAGGTAAACAGTACTGGGAATTTATGGTTACTGTTCCTCCGAATGAAGACAACAGGTCCTTTTGGAGTAGCGTGACCAATACTGATAAAAAGGGTGTGTTAATGATAGGTTCTCTAACCTTTAATACCGCCGGAGAAGTAGAGAATATGAGCGCATTCACGTTGAATAATAACAACGTGACTCTTTCTGACCCCAACAATCTAAATGAGTGGGAACCAGCACTGTTTTCACAAAATGGATACCCCATATGCACGGCCAATTTTTTGGCTGCAACTGGTGCTGATTTTACTGACGGGGCTAATGCCAAGAATATTGAGATAAATTTTGGCATTCGCAATAAGGATTTAAGCGATCCAGACGGTACCGGCCCTAAATATCCTGGTTGGTATGACCCTGATACCACCGATTACACTGACCCCAGCGAAATTGGTACAGATCAGACAAAATTAATCGGTTTTTTAGACCCTGAGTATGGTGCTCTCTCGACAACTACCTATAGTACCGGTTCGACAACATTGTATCAATCTCAGGATGGCTATACAGCCGGATTTTTACAAAATATTAGTGTGGACCGTGACGGGGTGATAACTGGAAGATACTCTAATGGACAGATTTTACCACTCTATGTTCTTACTCTTGCTGATTTTAACAATAAATATGCCTTGCATCGTGAAGGGGGCAATTTATTCTCACAGACGAGAGAGTCCGGTCCTCCTTTGACTGGCCTGCCCGGTACAGGAGGAAAAGGCACAATTGCCTCAAATTCTCTGGAACAATCTAATGTTGATCTGGCGAAGGAATTTGTAAAGATGATTACAACTGAGAAAGGATTTCAGGCTAATAGTAAGACTATAACTACAACCGACCAAATGCTTTCCGTGCTTATTCAGCTAAAACGATAATCAATTCGTTTCTAAACAAAAAAGCCCCGCTAAGCGGGGCTTTTTTTGTTTTATAGTGAGCGGTTTATAAATATTCCAACCATTTTTTCAATTGACGCGGCCAGGTTAAGCAGCTCATCAGGTGGAATTTTACGGATGATTTTATTGGTTTCCGGATCCACCACATCTACCTGTAATTTATTGGTTTCCTTGTGGATATGGAATTTAAGTTTAACACCTAATGAGTTGAGATAATTTTCTATGGATCTGGCAAGGTTTTCTATTTTTTCAAATTCGTTTTTCGGGAGTTTATCTGTCTTCTCCTTGTTTATATTTTTTTCTATATTCTGCCCGTGAGAGTCAACTTTCTTCTGGTCCGGAAGATAGTTGCTCGTATCCTGATTATTAAGATTCAGCGTATCTTGGACTTTCATTTTTTTCTCTCCACCTTTTCTCTTCTTCCTTATCCTTATCGGAACTATTTTTAAAAACTTTAGCCTACTGTTGAGGCTAACTAAAATTTCTATTTTAATCTTTCGGCTAACTTAAGTTGGTGCCTATGTGATTTACTAGGAAAAAATTGACAGTTTTTTTTTATAGCCGGTAAAAATTGCTTGTTTTGGTTTTGTAACATGTTGAAATATTAGTATAAACTATTAATGGTATCTTGTTTGAAAGATAATAAAAAAAATAGGAGGTAAAGCTATGTCTTTGGTTGTCAATCATAACCTTATGGCCATGAATGCGTCTAGAAATTTGAGCATGGCCTATGGTCGACTGGGCACGTCCACGCGTCGTTTGTCCTCGGGGCTTAGAGTCAGCACTGCTGCTGATGATGCAGCAGGCCTGGCAATTCGCGAACTTATGCGGTCAGATATATCCGCTCTGCAGCAGGGAGTCAGAAACGCCAATGACGCTATTTCGCTGATCCAAACTGCTGACGGCGCACTACAGGTCATTGATGAAAAGCTTATTCGCATGAAAGAACTGGCAGAACAGGCTGCCACCGGAACCTACACTTCAGATCAGCGTTTGATAATTGACTCTGAATATCAGGCCATGGCCTCAGAGATTACTCGTATTGCCAATGCAACGGACTTTAATGGTATCTATCTATTGAATGGTAATTTGTCCGGTGCAGGCGGAGATCAATCAGCCTGGATCAGTTCTTATGATGGTAGTGGCTTGGACAGTGCAGGACCTCTGCATGTTCATTTCGGAACAGGCAATGATTCAGCAGAAGATTATTACTATATTGCGATTGGCGGCGCCACTGCCTCTGCGTTTGGATTGGGCAATAATGCAGACACTTCCAGGTCAGACTATGTTGGCGGAGCTTCTATTTCCACACAGAGTTTGGCTCAGCAGGCCTTGGAGGGCATCAAACAGGCAATTGTGTCAAAAGACCATATTCGGGCCAGTCTAGGTGCTTTGCAAAACCGACTTGAGGCTACGATAAGCAATTTGACTATTCAGGCCGAAAACATGCAGGCAGCAGAGTCTCGCATTTCTGACGTAGATGTGGCCACTGAGATGACAGAATTTGTTCGGAATCAGATTCTGACTCAATCGGCAGTGGCAATGCTTGCCCAGGCCAACTCTCTGCCAAAGATGGCGATGCAACTCATTCAAGGGTAATGGCTATATATCATGATAGGCAGGTGGGGAGTAAGCAGCATGAAGGAGAGAGTGCTTTAAAAGGGCACTTTTTATAAGTTCCTGCCAGTGACTGCTTGCTACCAACTGCCTATTAAGATTTCATAGCCTTTCTTGGAGAAATTTAAGTCCTAGTTGGGCGGCCTTTTGTTCTGCTTTTTTCACACTGGTGCCCTTGGCTTTTAGGTTGGTCCCATCAGGAAGGCTGACCTGGACAAGATAGATTTTTGCATGTTCCGGGCCTTGGCTATCAACCAGGGTATAAACAGGGCGTTGCTTGAAAATTTTTTGGGTTAACTCCTGAAGTCTGGTTTTGTAATCTTTTGTGATTTTTTTGAGAGATATTTTTTTTGGCCAAAAAGGGCTAAAAATTTTATTTATGCTGGTCTTGACCTGTTCATAGCCTCCATCCAGAAATATGGCCCCAAAGATAGCTTCTAATGTGTCACTAAGCACCGAGTCCCTGTCTTTTCCGCCCTGCATTTCCTCACCTTTTCCCAATAAAATATATTGGCCAAGCTTTAAAGACCTGGCTACTTGTGCTAGTGATACTTCATTGACCATACTTGCTCTAGCTTTGGTCAATTCTCCCTCTGATGCCGTGGGAAATTGTTCATAGAGGGCTTTGGAGATACATAATTCAAGTACTGCGTCTCCTAAAAACTCCAGTCGTTCATTGTTTTCCAGGCCATGTTCATTGGCAAAAGAGCTGTGAGTCAAGGCCTGGCAGAGTAAAGTTTTATCATTGAATTGGTAAAAAATGAGTTTTTCCAGGTTGTTAATTTCGTGAGCAGAGAGAAAGTTTTTCATCCAGGTTATCTCCTGATTAAAGTTTAGGGCATTGAGTTTAAAAGTCAGAATTCAGAACTTTTAAAGAGGGGGCTAGCAGGGGATAAATTTTCGGTCAATCCCAACCCCTTGATTCCCAAACTTTTCCCCCCCAATCCTCTTTACAATACATTTACATTGGTTTGGAATTGTGTTTTAATAAATAAACTATGCTACTTCAACTGGTATCCTTTAGTGGCATCCTTTTACCGGCCAATTTGGTCCTTTCGCCAATAATCAGGTGAAATCTGGCCTAGTCGACTAATTTAATCTTTTTATCATGAATGATTACGAGAAATTTTAAAAAACTTTAAACTTTCCAGGAGGATAAAATGGTTGGAGTTTATATTGGCTCAACTGCAGGATATTCTGGCAAAAATATGATCGCTATGACATTAGGTCTTAGATTGCAAAAAGACGGATACAAGGTAGGGTATATGAAGCCCGTTGGAGCCATGCCTAAAGAAATAGATGGTAAGCTTGGAGACGAGGATGCTTTTTTTGTCCAGGAAATATTGGGTCTTTCCGAAGATGTAGAAAAAGTTACTCCGGTGGTTGTAAATCAAGATTTCAAAGTAAAAGCCTTTAAAGGTGAACATGAAAACTTAATGGATAAGATCAAGCAGAGTTATGCAGAATTGAGTCAAGATAAAGATGTGATGATTGTGTCCGGTTCAGGAAGTATGTATTCTGGAAAATACTGCAGTGTTGATGGAGTTAGGGTGGTCAAGACTTTAGGACTGAAATCATTGGTCATAGACCGTTATACCAAAGAGCTTAATTATGACTACCTGCTTGCTCTGAAAGAGACTTTGGGCGATCAAATGATCGGAGCAATTTTAAACGATATTCCAGACCATTTTATGGATGAACTGAACAACATGCTTGTGCCTTGTCTAGAGCGTAATGGTGTAAAGATTTTGGGTGTCATCCCCCACGATTCTCTTATGGGAGCAATAAAAGTAGCCGACCTGGCCGAGCGTCTGGGAGGAAGGATCATAGCCGGTTCAGAAAAGGCAGACCGGGTCGTAGAGAGCTTCCTTATAGGTACCATGCAGGTAGAAAACTTTATGACCCATTTTAAGCGCCATAAGAATTCTGCGGTTATTGTTGGAGGAGATAGGTCAGACGTCCAACTGGTGGCTCTTGAAGGTAAATGTCAGTGCTTGATTTTAACCGGCAACCTTTATCCTAATGATATAATCATGAGTCGGGCCGAGGTGTTGGAAGTGCCTATTGTTATAGTCCGCGATGATACTTATACTGTGGCCAAGAAAATGGAAAACATCCTTTCCAGGCATAAATTGAGGGATGCAATCAAAATTCAACACGGTGCACAGTTAGTTAATTCTGTACTTGACTATAATTATATTAAAGAGTCAATCGGCCTGAGTTAGTTGTAAGTCCTGTAAGGCAAAAAATTAAAGTCTAAAAAAGGCACCTCTTTGGTGCCTTTTTTAATGTCTTGAAGATGGAAAGATCCATACAAAAGTCTTGTTATCTTTTCCCGTCATTCTGAGCGGAGCGAAGAATCTCAGACAAAGGCGGGGTAATGACTGACGTTAAGAGACGCAAGGGCAGCGTCTTCTCTGATTCAACCAACATAATTGGTATCAATTAGCAAATTATCACTCTGAGCGGCCTGCTTGGCCAGGAGGTCGCACTTTTCGTTTTCTTCATCCCCGTTGTGACTTTTGATCCAGTGAAAATTAACCTGGTGTTTGTTTAAAAGAGGAAGAAGTTTTTGCCACAGGTCCAGGTTTTTGACCTTTTTTTTGCCGGAAGTTTTCCAGCCATTTTTTTGCCATTTTTTTATCCAGTTCTGGGTGATGGCGTTCGATACGTATTTTGAATCTGTATAAAGGTCCACCTGGCATGGAAACTTCAATGCTTCCAGGGCCTTGATAATGGCCAGGAGTTCCATGCGATTATTGGTAGTTAGCTTAAACCCTTGGGAAAGTTCTTTGCGTTTGTCCTTATACTTTAAAATTGCCGCCCAGCCACCCGGTCCAGGATTTCCCAGGCTGGATCCATCCGTATAAATTGTTACCTTATAAGGCTGCTTATCCATTTTCGATTTCCATAAGTTTTTGGCCAATTAAACTTAATGCTTCACCTAAGCCTTGGGGCCAGTTACCGTTTTCAAAATAGGGAACAAAGTGTTGCTCCTGCAGGTAACGCAGGAACTCTACACCCAGGACTTTCTCCACCAGGGGGGGGAACCTCACAATGACCTCTTTATACTTAGGGCTTAAGCCGATAAAAATAGTTTTGGAATCCAGCTGGGGGATGTATATTCGTTTTGTGGTTATTTTAAGTTGCAGGGTCAAACCATACCGTTTTTTTAGCAGGGCAGAAAAATTATAGATACTTTTTTTCTGCTTATCGGTTAAAGTTTTGGTCTGATCCCAAATGGACTGTCTGGACTGAATAGTTGTGATTGTACGGTCATAATGTTTCCAGAAAAGTACTCCTACAGCCATGAATACGGCTACCAGGGCCAGGCCGCGGAAAATTTGCATGACAATATTATCGTTTCTGCGTTTTATAAACATCTTTTTTCCCCGACTCTGTAGTTTTCAATTTCTATAATTACCATACCTCTACCCCATTAAGCCTTATTTACTTTTAAGCGCAGTAATGGGATTAAGGTTAGCTGCCTGGTTGGCTGGTTTTAAACCAAAAATTAGGCCAATTAAAAGGGCCGATAGGCTCGATATCAAAAAAACTTTTAGAGAAAATTCAATTGGTATAATGCCTAAACCTGACAAAATTTGTCCAGTAAGTGTACCCAGGCCAAAGCCGCATATAGCTCCCAGAATAGTTAAAATAACTGCTTCCGTCAAAAATTGGACTCTTATAGCCAATTTGCTCGCACCCAGTGCTAATTTAAGTCCGATTTCATTTTTGCGTTCGTCAACACTTAAGTAAAAGAGATTGGCCAGGACAAATCCGCCAACTATTACAGCTACCGCGGCAGTCACCCCCAGGAAGATTACCAGGCTCCCCTGGAGCATGGCAAGAAATTTTAAGATTTCTTTGGCCGATAAAATAGTGAAGTCATCTGCCTGACCTGGTCCTAGATTGTGCTCATATCTTAAAAGAGCTCTTAGGTTTTGTACATGCTCATCCATAAGTTCCGGGTGAAAAAATTTAACTCTTAAGGCTCGAAAATATTTACGGTCTAAGTTAAATCTTTGTGTTAAAGTTGTAATGGGCATGATGATGCGGTTGTTAATGGATCTTCCTCCTCCACCTGAAAAGTCTCGATAAGCCAGAACACCAATGACCTGGACAGCTAGATTATTGATAAGAATGGTTTTGCCTAATGGATCGGTATCGGGAAAAAGTTGTTTGGCTGGTTCATCGCCTAAAATACATACTTTGCGTGCCCTATGTACGTCGTCATTGTTCAAGTCTCTGCCTAGGGCTAAGGGCCAGTTCCAGCCCTCTGCATAGTTGGCTGTGGAACCAACAACTACAGAGACATTAATGTTTTTATGTTGAGCTTTTACCTGGACATCGTGAACAGCTCGCATGGGAATAACCATATAAGCTCCGGGCAGGGACCTTTCAATTTTTTGGGCATCAGACCAGGTCAAGGTATTTACCCGTTGTCCAACTGCCCGGCTTTTAATGTCTCCCCCTAAGACAAAGACAGCGTCGGGTCCAAACCAGTGCACTACTTCCCGGGCTTTTTTCTGGGCTCCATCAATGGAGGAGATAATGATGGTTAAAGCTGCAATGCCTAAACTGATGGCCAAGACGACAAAAAGACTGCGTAGTTTATAGGCCCAGACTGCTTTTAAGGCCAGTTCAAAATTACGCAGATAAATAATTGTATTATGTAGTTGCGATCTGTCCATCGATAATCTGGATGGTCCGCTGAGCAAAGTTAGCAGTAACCGGATCATGGGTGACCAGGATAATAGTTTTTCCCTGGGCATGAATTTTCTTGAATAAAAGCATGATTTCCTGGCTGGTTTTGGAATCCAATTGCCCTGTGGGTTCGTCAGCAAGGATGAGCTGGGGATCATTGATCAGGGCCCGGGCCAGAGCCACACGTTGTTGCTGTCCGCCGGAGAGTTGGCTTGGCTTAAACTTCATACGATCTTCCAGACCTAGCTGAGTTAAAAGCTCTTTGGCCCTTTGTTCCAACTTTTTTCTTGGCGTTTTACTGTATAAGCCGGGCAAAAGCACATTATCCAGGGCTGTTATATAGGGAACAAGGTAGAAGCTTTGAAAGACAAATCCAATGAGTGAGTTTCTAAGCTTACTTAATTCATCGTCGTTTAACTTGGACACATCTTTTCCCTGTAAAAAATATTGGCCTGACGAAGGAGCATCAAGAAGTCCGATGATATGCAAAAGAGTTGACTTGCCTGACCCGGAAACTCCCTGCAGGGCAACAAACTCGCCCTGCTCAATGTCCAGGTTAATGTCTCTTAAGACCTGTATTTCGTCTTGACCCTGGACAAAGTTTTTGTGGATATTTTTTAATTGAATTAGCATTCAACTCCTTAATTTCACTGCGCAATCAGTCAACTACTCACCTTTCAAAACAACCTGGGTGGCGACGACATCACCCGGTTTTAGTCCGGAAATAACTTCTGTGTAATTGAGTCCGCTTAATCCAAGTTTTGGTTTGACCTGTGAAACAGTACCATCAGGCCTTTGTACGAAAATAACCTGTTTACCCTTGATCCATTTTAGGGCTGAATTAGGCAGGGCCAGAACATTGTTCTTGGTTTTTACCTCAATCTGGCAATGAGCGGTCATCTCTGGTCTTAAAAACCTGGCTTGTTCAGAGGTAATCCGGACTAGTGCCTGGTAATAGACAATATTATCCCTTATCTCTGGTTGAGGATAGATTGTGGCTATTCGACCGGTAAAGGTTTTGTTGGGGTAGGCATCTACGTTGAAGGAGACCTTTTGTTTGGGGCGGATTTCACCCATGTCTGTTTCATCTATATATATCCACATTTCAAGACGCGTAGGGTCTAAAACAGTAATCAGGTTGGCTACCTGGAGGCCAGCGACAACAGTTTCTCCTTCCTGGGCTGTAACCTGGCTGACATAGCCAGTCAGTGGACTGTAAATTTTAGTATAGCTGAGTTTAACCTTTAAAGCATCTAGTTTGGCCTGGGCTTCTCTAATTTCTACCCTGCTTTTTTTGGCTTCAAAAGCAAATTCCCTGTTTAACTCATTTAATCTGGCACTAGCCTGGTTAAAGTTTTGACTTTCAACTGCTAGCTCTTTTTGAGCTCGCTCAAACTCATCTTGAGAAACAAGATTTTCTTGAAAGAGCTTTTCGAGTTTATGGAAATTCGACCTGGTATAGTCTAGTTTGGCTTTGGCTTGGTGCAAAATGGCTTTGGCCTGAGCTATTTTTAAGGGATATGTGGCCTTGATTTTCTCCAGGGCCAGGCGGGACTTTTCCAGCCGGGACTGTGCTTCAACCATGGCTGTCCGAATTTCTCGGTCATCAATTTCAGCAACAAGCTGACCCTTTTGCACCTTATCGCCTACCTTGACCTTCATCTTGGTAATAACGCCGGTGGCTTGGGCCCCGATTTTGACTATGGCTCCTACCTGAGGTTTGATAATCCCGGTAGCCTCCAGGACTTTGCGCACCTGACCTTTTTTCAGGGTGGCTGAGGCCAGAATTTTAGGGCCGTGGTATGAATTTTTTTTCTTCCACCACCAGCCTCCCCCGGCGATCAAGACCAAAACTAAGGTGAGAAAGATAAGTTTACGCATCTTGGGTCAGTTCCTGGATCCATTTCTTTAAAGGTTGTTCGATTAGAGCGCGAATTTCTTCCAGCCGTTTTTCCGATTCAGCCTCAAATCGAAGGACCAAAACCGGCTGGGTATTGGAGGCGCGTAGCAGCCCCCAACCGTCATCAAAAATAATGCGCACACCATCTACGTCGACAATATTGTATTTTTCGCGGAAATAGGCCTGGGCCTTGCTGACAACCTTGAATTTAATTTCTTCCGGACAGTCCATTCGAATTTCCGGGGTATTAAATGTTTTGGGCCAGTCAGATAAATAAGAGCTCAAGGGCATATCCGGCTGTTTGCTTACAATTTCAATCAGACGGGCAGCAGCATAGAGGGCATCGTCAAAACCATAGTAGCGATCAGCAAAAAACATATGTCCGCTCATTTCCCCAGCGAGCAGGGCCCCGGTCTCTTTCATCTTGGCCTTGATCAGGGAGTGGCCTGTCTTCCACATTAGGGGCTTTCCCCCATGCTTTTCTATATCTTTAAACAGAAGGTGAGAACATTTTACTTCCCCGATAACGGTGGTACCAGGATTTTCTTCGAGTACCTGGCGGGCAAAAATGGCTAAAAGTTTATCTCCATAGACAACATGGCCTTTTTCATCTACAACACCAATACGGTCACCATCACCGTCCAGGCCGATTCCAAGGTGGGCTTTTTCTTCAGTAACGATCTGGCTTAAATCTGTGATATTTTTAAGGACAGTGGGGTCTGGATGATGGTTAGGAAAGTCACCATCTGGCTCGCAGTAGAGGGGAACAACTTCTGCCCCAAGTCTTTTTAATAGTTCAACACAAACAAGACCCGCGCTGCCATTGCCGCCATCTACAACCACTTTGATCGGGTTACTTAGTTTGGCCCTGTCGGATAGATGATCCAGATAGGCCGGGACTATGTCCAATTGACTGGCCATGCCTTCACCTTTAGCAAAATCGCCCACCACCATTATTTCATAAATTTTTTGGATTTCTGAGGTATGGATAGTGCTTTCACCGGCCCAGACCTTGAAACCATTAAAATCAGAAGGGTTGTGGCTGGCCGTGATCATGACACCGGCATTTAAGTTTAAGTTTTTAATGGCGAAATAAAATAAAGGGGTAGCCACCATATCCAGAAAAGTAACATCAACCCCGGTGGAAAGGAGGCCATCCATAAGTCTGTTCTGGTATTCCGGTGAGCTGTGTCTACAATCATGTCCGATTACGGCATGGGTGTAGCCCAGAGATAGAAAATAAGTTCCACAGGCTTTGCCAAGGACTTCTACCCAATCACCATCAAAGTCTTTATTTACAATGCCGCGGATATCGTAAGCGCGAAAAATTTCTCTTTTGATCTCTTTCATTGGGTTCCTCCGGATTTTGAAGTTTGGAGATAAAAGTTGAAGAATATAGTTTCTATTTTTAATTTTATCAATATGGGGAGAATAAAGAAAAGATTTACACTTGTAAAATCTTTTAATAGGAATATAGGTGGTGTTTCTAACGTACGAATATTTAGAGTTTAGAGTTTTTGTTCATGGTAATTATCATTTCATGCTCTAGGCTTTATATTTTGGGGAGGTTGAGTAAGTTTATGAATTGGGATTGGGATAAATTGCAGGAACGGCGGCAGAGACAAAATCCCGGGGGTGGCCCTGGGCCTGATTTTGGAGATTTTAATCAAAAATTGAAGCAGATCAAAGGAATAAAATTGCCCGGGGCCAAGATCGTGGTCCTGGTGGTCATTGTCTTATGGGCCTTAAGCGGTATTTACATCGTTGATCCGGATGAGGTGGGGGTTGTTCAGCGTTTTGGCCAGTTTAACCGCATTACCGGGCCTGGTCCACACTATCACATTCCTTATCCCATTGAAAAGGTGCAAACGCCTAAGGTCACACGAATTAGAAGAGTTGAGATAGGTTTTAGAACTCTGCAGAAAAAGACTACTTTTGCTACCAATCAGTATCGATTGGTTCCTGAAGAGTCTCTCATGCTTACCGGCGATGAGAATATTGTGGATGTGCAGTTTATTGTACAATATCAAATAAAGGATCCAAAAAATTACTTGTTTAACATTTCTCAACCCGTAAAGACGGTCAAAGACGCGGCAGAGGCAGCCATGCGTGAGGTTATTGGGTATAATAAAATAGATTCTGCCCTGACAACTGGGAAATTGTCCATTCAGAATGATACACGGGAGCTTCTACAAAATATTTTGGATCGTTATCATAGCGGTATAAAAGTAGTGGCCGTACAACTGCAAGATGTACATCCGCCCAAGCAGGTAGTTGATGCATTTAAAGACGTGGCCAGTGCTAAAGAGGATAAAAGCAGGTACATTAATGAGGCAGAGGCCTATCGTAATGACCTTCTTCCCAAGACTAGAGGTGAAGTGGCCAGAATCATCAACCAGTCCTTGGCCTACAAGGAGAGTGTTGTACGCAAGGCCAAGGGTGAGGCAGACAGATTCCTCGCTATATTGAAAGAATATAACAAGGCTAAGGATATCACTAAAAAAAGAATATATATTGAAACTATGGAGCAGATATTGTCCAACCCAAGTGTGCGCAAGATGATTATTTCAGACAAGGCCTTACAAAGAGTTGTTCCTTATTTACCTCTAAATATGGAAGGCCTCAAAGGAAAATCAACTTCCCCAAAGGGTAAAAATGTAGGAGGGAAGAAGTAATGCCCTATAAAAAGAGCTCTGTGCTGGCTATAATTTTCATCATCTTGCTTTTAGTTGGTTCGCAGTGTGTGTTTACAGTTGATCAGACTCAGAGGGCCATAGTGCTCCAGCTTGGAAAGCCGGTGGGGTCTGATCTGGGACCCGGCCTGCATTTTAAATTGCCCTTTGTGCAGAATGTTATCTATTTTGATCGCCGGGTTTTGGAATATGATGCCCCGCCAGCAGAAGTTTTAACCAAAGACAAGAAAAATCTTGTGGTTGACAATTATTCCCGGTGGCGGATCAAAGATCCCCTGACTTTTTACCGCAGTGTCCGCACTATTTCCAGCGGTCTCTCTCGTTTGGATGACATAATTTATGCTGAGCTCAGGGTGGCCTTGGGTCAGTACTCGCTTACTGAGGTTGTTTCATCCAAAAGAAGCGAGATAATGAGCCAGGTGACAAAAAAGTGTAATAAACTTCTTCAAGAATATGGTATTGAGATATTGGATGTCCGTATAAAAAGGACTGACCTGCCCCCGGAAAACCAGAGGGCCATATATGGTCGGATGCGAGCGGAAAGAGAGCGCCAGGCCAAGCAATACAGGTCAGAGGGTAGGGAGGAAGCGGTTAAAATTAGAACCACTGCAGATAAAGAACGGACCATTATGATTGCCGAGGCCGTGCGAAAGGCAGAGGTATTGCGTGGACAAGGTGATGCTATAGCCACGGCAATTTATGCCCGGGCTTTGGCTAAGGACCCAAATTTTTATCAGTTTCTGCGCACAATGGAAGCATATAAAAAAGGCGTAAACGATAATACCAGTTTTGTGTTTACTCCGGATAGTGAGTTTTGGAGATTTTTAAATAAAAGTAGATAGGTTAGGAGGGCTGAAGCCCGATTTTTTCGAGGATAATGTTGTATATTCCACAACTTAACAAAACGGAGCTAACATATGCGAGATGATGTTTCTTCTTTGACTTTGTTGGGGAAAAGCAAGACTGAGTATCCAACCCGGGTTGACCCTGGGATTCTGGAGACGTTTCCCAATAGATTCCCGGAAAGAGATTACCTTATTACCTTGATTAGTGATGAGTTCACCTCTCTTTGTCCTATGACTGGCCAGCCAGATTACGGAACAATCATTATAAAATACGTTCCTGATAAAAAATGTATCGAGTCCAAGTCGTTAAAGTTTTATTTGTTTAGCTATCGCCAAGAACCAACCTTTATGGAGACAGTGACCAACCGAATTTTAGATGATCTGGTCAAGGCTTGTGAGCCCCGGCAAATGACAGTTGTGGGAAAATTCAAGGCCAGGGGCGGCATAGTGATTGAGATTGAGGCAAGTTATGTTCGTTCAGATAGCTAGATATTCTCAACGCCTGCATAGATGAGTCTGTGGCAAACCTTGCTTAAGAGAGCAATTTTTCATAACTTTTTTCAATCCTGATTTCTTTCATGCTGGTGCAAGTGCCCGGATTCATCTATAGTTTGCTTGCGGGCAGAGCATAATGGGGTATTTGGGATAAATGAATATTCTTTTATTATCGATAGTTATGGTTAATCTCGCAAAACATTTAGCCCATTCACCCCGATGCTCTGCTTACCCACAAGCTTCGCCAAGATGGCTTACCCAGCCCTTTGCAATGCATTCAAGAAACCAGGATTTCTAATCTGGTAGTCAAAATGGGGTTTGGCCACAGACTCAGATAACCTTCCTTATTAAATGTATAGTGTTTAAGGTTACCTTAGACATTATACATTTATCTTTACTCTTTTATTAAGAATAATGCACTTGGCCTATCACCGATCAACTTGCTTGAAACGATTGCATGTTAGACAATCTCATGGGTGAGTTGAGGCAATAAAAAGCGGAGGACCTTATGATAGAGATGAATTTAGACAATCTGGAACAATTTTTAAACGATATTTTACCAGGTGAAGTAAAACTCACAGGCATAGGAGAGATAGGCTCCTTAGATGAGCAAGGAATGAAGGATTTCGGCTATGGAAAACCGATGCTTATTAGCTATGAGCAGGATGGTCAGGTCAAAGAGGCTGTAATCTCGGCAATGCGCGGGGATAAATATGGGCACCAATTCTACTGGGATCGGGCGGCCATTTTAATGTTTCAGTATGAAACCGGAGGGAAAATGGAGCGGCATGTTCGGCCCATTGCTTTGGGGTATATAAATAAGCAGGGCAAGCTCATTCCGGTCCGTGAGCCAAAAGAATTTGTTATTGTCAATGAAAAGGTCGAGGGCAGAGATTATTTTTTAGACCTGGAGCGAATAAAAAAAGGCGATTTTCGCCCGGAAGATCTTGAATTGGCGAAAAAGTTCGCCAGGTGGCTGGCACGTGTGCATAAAGAAAAGAAAGATGATGTCGATCTTTACCTTCGCCGCGTCAGACAGCTAATTGGCGATTCTGAATGTATTTGGGGACTAATTGATGCTTACCCTTATCCTTATGAGCACTTTAAGGAACAAAGATTTATTGCCCTTGAAAAGAAACTCATTGACTGGCGGTGGAAGCTCCGCAAGTTTACCCATCGATTAAGTGTCGTGCATGGAGACTTTCATCCCTGGAATGTGCTGGTCAGAGAAGGGGGAGAATTTTCTGTTCTGGACAGGAGCCGCGGCGAATGGGGAGAGCCCGCAGATGATGTGTCCACGATGAGTTGCAATTATCTTCTTTATGGCCTCTATGATCAGCCTAAACTTGCTGGTCCATTTGAAAAACTCTATTTGACGTTTTGGGAAGAGTACCTAGAATATACAGGTGATGAGGAAATTTTAAAGGTTATTGCTCCATTCTATGTGTTTCGGGGACTGGTTATTGCTTCACCAGAATGGTATCCCAACCATCCGTTGCAGGTAAGAGAGGGCTTATTTCGGTTTATAGAGAATGTGCTCGAAGACGAGAGTTTTGATTATAGGAATATTAATAAATATATGAGTTGAGTGAGCCGTTGTGCTTGGTGAGCCGTGACCAGTGAGGAGGGAAAAGTAAGAGAGCTTGTGGCCGAACCTTTTTATCAATTTAATTTCTATGGTTTATTCCAGTCTTGGTTTCTTTCATGCTGGTACAAAGACTTGGACCTATCTAAAACTTGCTTGCGGGCAGAGCATAATGGGATATTTCGGGTAAACAAAAGTTTCTTTAATTGTCGATAGTTATGGTCAATGTCGCAAAGTATTTAGCCCATTCATCCCGATGCTCTGCTTATCCACAAGCTTCGTTAAGATTGGGTTACCCAAGCCGTTTGTAATGCATTTCAGAAACCAAGACTTTCAATCAGCGGTTAAAATGAGTTTTGGCCACAGACTCAAGAGCGAACTTCTAATCTTGTAAGGGTAAACATGTTGCAATCTACTCAAAAAAATAATTCAACATCCAACTTCCAACATTCAACATTAAAAGAGGGTTGGGCTGTCTGGTTTGTTGGGCTTCCCGGCTCAGGTAAGAGTAGCATTAGTAAGAGGGCGTACGAATATTTGCGGGATAAGGGTTTGGATGTGCTCCATTTGCAGATGGATGAACGCAGAAAAGTATACTTCCCTAATCCAAAGTACACGCCCGAAGAAAGAAGAAAGGCCTATGAGCTCTTTGCCCTGGAAGCGGCTGATTTGGTTCAAAAAGGGCATGGAGTTATTTTGGATGGTACTGCGCCTAAAGTGGAGATGCGCCGTCTGGCCAGAAATAAGATTGAAAAGTTTGCGGAAATTTATATCTCCTGCTCCCTGCAGACGGCCATGGAAAGGGAGAGCAAAAGGCCTGAAGGACTGGTTATGGCCGGGCTTTATGCCAAGGCCCTGGAGCGGAAAAAGACAGGGAGAGAGTTTCCTGGTTTGGGGCAGGTGATAGGCGTGGATATCCCTTTTGAAGAAGAACCACAGGCTGAGCTTGTGGTGAAAAATGAGGGGATAAGTTTGAGAGAGGCAGTTCAGGAGGTGACTAGGTTTTTAGATGGATGGCTTGGTCTATGAGTAAAAAAATGAAATTTCATATTTTTACTTTTGGCTGTCAGATGAATGTCTGTGATTCTGACTGGTTATGCAGGTCGCTGACAGCCATGGGATTTGAACAAGGCGCGGAAGAGGAAGCAGATCTGTTTCTAATTAATACTTGTAGCGTGCGCGAGAAGCCAGAACAAAAAATATATAGTTTGTTGGGTCGGCTTACATCTTATTGGAAGAAAAACAAGGATGTCTTTGTTGGTGTCGGGGGATGCGTGGCCCAACAGGTGGGCAAAAAATTTTTTCAGCGTTTCCCGCATGTACGTCTGGTTTTTGGTACGGATGGCATTGCTATGGTCCCTCAGACCATTTTAAGGCTTATCAGTGAGCCTGAGCTTAGAGTAAGTCTTCTGGATTTTGAAGACTACTATCCGGAGCGGGAGAATAACTGGCCAGAAAAGATGCCTGCTCAAGCCTATGTAAACATTATGCAGGGTTGTGATAATTTTTGTGCCTATTGTATAGTTCCTTATACCCGGGGCAGGCAAAAATCGCGTTCAAGCAAAGCAATTTTAGATGAGTGCAGGACCCTGGTTAATTTAGGAGTTAAAGAAATCACCTTGCTTGGTCAAAATGTAAACAGTTACGGGTTGGACAAGTTTGGAGATGGAGTAAGTTTTGCTGAACTTCTATATCAGGTGGCAGCCATTGACGGACTCAAGCGTCTACGCTTTACCACTTCCCATCCCAAAGACATTGCTGATGAGGTGATAAAAGCCTTTGGAGAACTTTCTTGCCTATGTCCGCAGCTACACTTGCCTTTGCAATCCGGCTCCAACCGTATTTTAAAACTCATGGGCAGAAAGTATACCAGAGAAGAGTATCTGGATATAGTTGATAAGTTGCGCAAAGTTTGTCCTGATATTGCGCTGACCACAGACCTTATTGTTGGTTTTCCCGGAGAGACAGAAGAGGATTTTGAGCAGACTTTGGAAATGATCGAATTGGTGCGTTTTGAAAATTCCTTTTCTTTTAAATATTCAGATAGACCCGGGGTGCGAGCGGAAAAGATGCAGCCCAAGGTCTTAGAAGAGGTTAAAGTTAGGCGGCTTGCTGTTTTACAAGAGTTACAAGAGAAGTTGACCGGAGAGAGTTATGCCGGGCGAGTGGGCAAAATAGATGAGGTGCTTGTTGAAGGTCTAAGTAAAAAACAGGGTAAAGATATGAAATTTTGGCGAGGAAGAGATTCAGGTGGTCGGGTGGTTAATGTCCCCTGTTCAAGCGATAGAGACCTCACAGGAGAAATAGTCAGGGTGAAAATTGTTGAGGCCAAAAAGCATTCGTTGTTGGGTGAATGGGTTGATGAGTGAATGGGATGATTGGTGGATGAGTGAGGGACAGGCTTTCATGCCTGTCAGTACTAGTGTGGGCGGCAGATCCTTATGCTCACCTCTACACCCATACATCCTCAAGATTAACTTAATAAAATAAACCCATCTTCCCAAAGGAGAGGTAATATATGATGGTTGAAATGGAAGTGGTAGGTCTGGCTGTGGATGAAGAGACCAAGATGCCCTTAATTATTTTAAAAGATAAAGAAGAAAAATACATTTTGCCCATCTGGATCGGCGCACTAGAGGCCATGGCAATTTCTATCCCCTTAAACGGCATAAAAATGCTGAGACCCATGACCCATGATCTGCTTTTGAATACTTTAGAAAATCTGGGAGCAAAGCTTGAGCATATCGAAATAACAGAAGTGAAGGATTCCACCTACTATGCGGAGATTGTTCTTTTAAAGGGTGAAGAGAAGCTGCGTATTGACAGCAGGCCTTCCGATGCCATTGCTCTTGCCTTGCGAGCGAAGGTACCGATTATGGTCAGTCAAAAGGTTCTGGATGAGATTGAGGTGGAAAAGCGAGAAAAATATCAGGTTGTTTTGGAGGATGAAGAAAGTAAGAAGTGGGCTGAAATTCTAGAGAAATATGATTTAGAGGATATTAAATATAAGATGTAGGGTGGCGTACTATTTGCTTGTCCCACAAACTATTTTTCTAATAGTAATTTCCGGTGTTTGTCAAAGATGATGTCGCCTGAGTTGGTTTTAAGAGCTTGAAGCCGAATCTTTTTATCAACTTAATTTGTTTACTAAAGTTTAGAGTTTAAATTACTGGAAGTCGGACGCACCTCTCTATTATCGCCAGTTAAGCGAGTAAAAAATATTTTGTAGTTGCTGAATAATTCTTAATTGTCAGGCTATCTTGCCATAAATTGAATCCAGGTGCTGTTTTTTTATGATCATTTTTTGGGACTTTCGGTCCCACAGGCAGCGAACCTTGAAGTTTTGAAAATAAAATCTGATACCAGTAGCTATCCATCCGGCAGTTATTGGTTGCTCTGTACGCCAGGGGATTGAAAAGAAAGACTTTGCTTCCCCTGGCTCCAATACTAAGGACAATAATGGGAGTGAAATTAAGATTCCTGGTCTGAATTTCCTTTTTCTTCTTCTCAATCCATTTTTTATGCTTTTCTACTACCTTTTGAAGGACCTCTTCCCCCAGGGCAAACGCACCTAAAATTCTTGCAGTAGAGGTAGCTCTAGCCGTGTTAAATTATGTCCCCTTACCAACTGGTGTTTCATTTTGGACGGGCCGAGGTTTAAGCTGCTGGGTGATTCATTTTGAGGGCTGTTTGCCTGTCGAGGCCATGGCAGCGCGAGGGGAAATGACTCTGGCTTATGGTCCCCGCTGAAACCAGTGGGGCTTGTTGACCCGCGAACCGGAAAACAGCCTTTTGCCGTTGTCCAGTTAAGGGCTGAAAACCTGGACAAGACTGCCTTTAACCTGGTTGGCTTTCAGACAAAACTCACCTATCCGGAGCAAAAAAGGGTCTTCAGGCTCATTCTGGGCTTAGAGGAGGCAGAGTTTTTGCGCCTTGGGAGCATGCAGAGGATTTTTTATGTTAATGCACCCGAGGTTTTGACTCCGAAGCTTATGCTTAAAAAAAGCCAAATATATTTTTGCCCGGACAGATTACCGGGGTTGAGGGATATCTGGAATCCGTTCCTAAGCATTTCTTCTGAAATCACATCCCTAACCTTTTACTCTCTTATCTTCGTACTCCTCTCCCCTTACAAATTCTTCTCCAAGGAAACATATTTTTCTACAGTCAAAAACGGTCAGGTATCCAGCACTTGTCACATTTATCTATACAGCTCCATGTTTGCTCAGGCCTTTCTGAACGGCTGTCTTTAGGTCTTTATGCAATTTTAACTCAATAACTATTTTTTTAAAGCCCTCCTTAGTCTTCTGTATGGGCAAAATAACAAGCAGGTCTGTCCTTTTCCTTCCGGGTCATATTCACTTAATCTTTCCACAGCTATTAACTATCCGTAGCAAAAAGCTCCGCTGCAAGGGATAGAATTTTATGGCGTATGATGCAGTACTGATAGTGTCCATTCTTGTTGGATCTTTTGAATCCCTTACGTCTTATGATAAGTTTTTTTACAAATAATTTAAATAGATTGCATGTGTCTAGACTGCAATTTATTCTGTATTGATGTCAGGTATTAAGAAATATTTAAATTAATGGTTGACAAATTTTGATAATTGGTTAAGGCGTGATGTATAATAGTAATTTTTTTATTTTTTTTCATATAAAAATTTTTATAATAATATGTAAAAACGTACTCAAACCTCTTTTTATAACTGTCTTATATGTAATAATTTTTGATAATATTCATAGCGAAAAAGATATGTTCTTCATCGTATAAATTATTTATAATCGCTAAATATACTATAGATAGATTTAATATAAATCAAAAATTATTAGTTGTAGTGTCTATGGGTTTAGATTAGCAAAGAGTTATATTTATATTATTGTGGGGCTGACCTCTTTATCTCCGAACTTTTGCATACATTTGTGTAAGGTATATTTATGTTTATGGATTTGGCTACAGGGTCTTCACTGTCTTATCTGGGTATTCTGTGACAACTGTAGCCTGTTAACGCTAAAAGATTATCAAGCTGACTCTTTGGGCCGAATTTGGCGCAGCTTGTCTATACGCATCGAAAATGACTTTAGAAAAGGGTGTATCCGCTGGTTACCTTGATTACGTCATTCTGAGCGAAGCGAAGAATCTCGTTTGCTACGTTAGAGATTTTTCGGTCGTTTCGCTCCCTCAGAATGACGAGGAGTGGAAAATATTTTTGGATTGAAACAACTTGCGGAAACACCTTTTAGAAATAGTTTTTAGGCATACAGTTTTGTCGTTGACAGGCTGGATTGTCGAGCGGGTTAACCTATAAAGATGATCCGGTTTAGCGCTTTAGGCAAAGACATTAAGGAAACAAGGGGGGAATGATGCTTAAGGTGAAAACGGCTTTTTTTGTGATTTCGTTTCTTTGTTTATTTGTGCTTCAGTTAGGGACCAGCTGGGCTCATTCCATCCCCGGACCTGAGGCGGACCGACACAACACGGTTTATTCATACAACATCTCTGAAGTTGCTTTGGATGCAAGCAAACAGTTGCATGTGACCATAAACGTCTACATGTGCCCATACTGCAGCCCGTACAATAACTATGTGAAGGTTAACGTCGTGGGTATTGGGACCAAATATACACGAAACACGCCGGTAGGAACCACATGCACCCGTAGTTTTATCTTTGACGCGTCAAGTTTGAAAGTCGGAGACATAGTCCAGATTAAATCGGACGTGTGGTGCGAGTGGTGCGGCCATTGGCGAGACAGCAAGACGTTTAAGGTCGAACAGAAGATAGTCGAAATGCCCGGGCTGGGCTATAAATGCAACATGACTCTTGTCGAGATAGGCTCATTCGTAAATGTAGCCAATGGAAACCTTTTCTACTCTCGCCAGGTATCCCCGAATCCTAAGTTACCCTTGACACTCAATTACAACAGCCGCTCGAACCGGCAGAGCCGTTTTGGTTTTGGCTGGAATGACAGCGCAGACATTCGCCTTGTCAGAAAAACCGATGGTACGATCATCTTAATCGACGCGGATGGGAGGGAAGAAAAATTCTCTTCAAATGCCAATGGTACTTTCTCTTCGCCACCAGGGAACCATGACTCTCTCAAATTGAACAAACAGGTTCTGTTTTCGGACGACATGGAAAACGGCAATGGATCATGGGCCGCAGACGATCCGTGGGGGCAAGTCACTTCACGTTCGCATAGTTCCAATACTTCATGGACGGACAGCCCGAACGCTAACTATTCCAACAGCGTTCATAAGGCATTGACATTGGAGTTGGACCTTTCCAATACAGCAGTAGCCAGCATGACCTTCTGGCATACTTTTGCCTTGGAAAACGGCTACGATTTCGGCTACATCGAGATTTCTAAAGACGGCGGGGCCAACTGGACTTTGCTCAAGAGCTATACTGGGTACCAGAACGACTGGGCCAAGCAAACCGTCAGCCTCAATAGTTATGCCGGGTTATCCAACTTGTTGTTGCGGTTTCGTTTGATTACAGATTCAAGCGTGACATATGATGGCTGGTATATTGACGACGTCGAAATCAGTGGTGGCAGTAGTTACCAACTTTACCGAAAAAGAGGTAGTATTGTCTGCTTCGATCAAGACGGTAAACCTTATCGAATCGAAGATAGGAATGGCAACGCAATAATTTACACCTATGATGAAGATAAGCTGTCAGCCATTACCGGGCCAGACGGAGATGTGTTGTATATTAGCAATGATTCTAACGGTCGCATCACCCAAATCAGCGATGCCACCGGCCGGGTAACAAGTTTTACCTACGACGCTGACAACAACCTGACCTCCATCACCAACGCGGCGGGCGACACCTGGAAGTTTGCTTACGACGGTGTCCACAATATGATAGCCAAAACCGACCCGCAGGGTCAGACAACCCAATACAGCTATGACAGCGACGACCGGTTGCTGGGCTCCACCGATGCCGCCGGCAATAACCGCACTGTGGAATATGTAAGTGATGCAGTAACAAGAGTCACTGATCCGGCTGGCAATACCTCGGAGTACACCTACAATAATTCCCTGAATGTCATCAGAAAGGTGGATGCTTTAGGCAATATCACGGAATACACCTGGGACGCTGACTTGAACAAAATCAGCGTTACCGATGCCTCCGGCACGATCACTTATAGCTATGACAGCTTCGGCAACATGCTATCCAGGACTGATCAGAGTGGCAGCACAACCAGCTATACCTATGACGCCTTTGGCAATATTCTCACCATTACCGATGCGCAAGGCAACGTCATCTCCAATACTTATGACGAAAAAGGCAACCTGATATCGACCACAGATCCGGCGGGCAACACCACCACCTACCAGTACGATGCCAAAGGCCGTATTATAAGCGTCACCGATGCCAATAAGCGGGTGACAACCTTCGGCTATGACGCAGCAGGCAACCTGATCACCATAACCGACCCCATCGGCGCTACCATCACTATGACCTATGATGCGGCGGGCAACATGGTGACCATGACTGACCCGACAGGCAACATAACCACCTTTACCTATGATGTCCTTAACCGGCTCATCACAATCACCGACGCCAAAGGCAATGTGACCACCTACGGGTATGACAAACTCGGCAACCGGGCATCAATCACTGATGCCAACGGCAACACGACCTTGTTTACATACGATCACAAAGGCAGGGTTACCAAAATTGTTAACGCCCTGGGGCATCTCACTGTTTTTACTTATACCGATGCGGGTTGCCCATCTTGCAGTGATACCGGCAAGAACAGTCCCACATCCATCACCGACGCAAATGAGCAGACAACGATATTCAAGTATGATGCCTTGGGGAGGTTGATACAGGAGTCCGACCCTCTGGGCAAATGGGTCTCCTATACTTATGATGCTCAAGGGAATCTCATCTCCCGGCTTGATGCCAAGGGTGAAAGGACCAGCTATACTTATGACGCCTTGGGCCGGTTGCTGAGTATAACCTATCCTGATGATTCCACCACCTCGTTCAGCTACGATGTCAAGGGCAATGTGATCACGGCCAGTAACCAGCATATTGGTTATGCCATGGAATACGACAAGCTGGGCCGATTGACCAGGATCACTGATTCCTACGATCGGACCATATCATATAAATATGACGCGTTAGGCAACCGGGTGCAAATGACTATGCCGGACGGTGAGTTAGTGACCTATGAATACGATAAAGCTAATCGTCTGTCGAAGACAGTCGGTTTCGCCGGCAGTTTCGGCCTTGACTACGATGAGCTGGGCAGAAGGACCAGCTTGAGATATCCCAACGGCGTCACGACCTCCTATACTTACGATACTGTCGGCCGTCTGGTGGATTTGTTGACCAAAAACGCTAAAGGTGACATTTTAAGCGCATTCTCCTACACCCATGACAAGGTTGGCAATCGTCTGACCAAGACAGAGAGTTATAAGCACCATCACCATAAACATAAGCGTTACGAATATACCTATGACAGTATCTACCGGCTGCTTGAGTCCATGCCGGTCACAATCAAGAAACACAAGGA
>NZ_JAGUQP010000029.1 GCF_018704065.1 Desulfovulcanus ferrireducens
AACAGGTCCAGGTCTTTGTACCAGCATGAAAAAAACCAGGACTAGAATAAACCATGGAAATTAAGTTGATAAAAAAGGTTGGCCACAGGCTCTTTTAACATTTAAGGCCATTGCCTTTGCCAATTATTACCATTATGCTTTATGGGCAAGCCAAAATTGGTATAATAAAAGGGTGCTAAGCTGCTAAAAATTTAAGTTTGAACAACTATAAACTGGTTCTCTATTTTCGACTGACAATGAACAAAAATTTTTAACAATTAAGATACAAAAGTTCTGGATATAAGGAAACGATCATGGATTATGAACTCAATCTAACCACGACTGCCGAGACCATTGGCTTTTATGCCTGCGAACCCAAAAGTGACGCCCCCCTGGATAAATGCCTGACCTATCTGGTTCAGCACCCAATGGATACATTTATGCGGTCGTTTATTTTGCGCAAATTGGGTGGCTTATCTGCCGTGGATGTCCAGACTCTTTTTGAACAATTTGCTCCTCTCCCTTTGCCTTTGCAGGCCTTGGCTTTTGAACTCTGCCTTTTATCAACAAAATTTGAAAACCTTGCACATTTCTTTAAGAACAGTTCCCAAAAAGAACTCCAAAAACATACCCCCTTGATAATCTCTCGTGTTTTTACCCAGAAAGACCATAAGCTCCATCAACAATGGATACAAATTTTCACCCGAAACATCCTTGAGCATAAAGAACTTCCTTTAATGGAAGAGACAAACCTCCCTGAGCCCATTTCTGCATCGTCTTCTACGGTCAGAACTCTGGTCACCCTGGAGCAAGTGCACTCACAACTCAGTAATCTAAATATCGCGTCCTCGCCCTTGCCTTCCATTTACGATCTGGCGAACTATGCCCTTGCCAGTCTTAAAAAATGCCAGGCTTTAGCAAGTATCGAAATGCGCCATGAAAATTCTCTAAGCCCCATAGGCCTGTTTAGAAGATGGTCTTTTGAACGTCAGATAAAGACCAAAAAACTCTCCTATACGCTCCAAGGCATCCAGACCAGTTTTGGCCGAGGTTTCAACATGGACCAGGCTCGGGTGGGACTGTACATGGAAATGGTGGAAAGATTCTCTTCTTTTGCAAGCATTTCCTCTGATCAAATCATGGACCTGACAGGTCCTGACCAGGTTTACCTGGGCTCATACTCTGAACTCCGGGAAAAGGGATTTAATTGCCTGGACCCAAACGAACTTTGCCTGGATTTTAAATACCAGGACGAAGTCTTGCACTGGATGCAGGGAGAAAAGGTTATACAACCCGGACAGACAGAACCGGCCCTGGTTCCAATACAACTGGTATACCTTTTCGCCAATTTAGATGAAATAGACCTCTTTGACGGGCTTGGCTCAACTGGCCTGGCTGCCGGGGCAACCATTACCCAAGCCAAATTGGCTGGTTTGTTAGAAGTACTAGAAAGGGATAGCGAGGTACTGGGTTTTTATGAACCGCAAAAATGTTTTCGTTTAAATGTAAGGCAAGGCCCCGTGGCGAAACTTTTGGCCAGACTAAGCCAACAGGGAATCTATGTTATTTTTCAGGACTTAACCAATGAAATGGGACTTCCTTGTTATAAAGCCTTTGTGCAAAGCGAGGATGGCAAGATCATCAAAGGTACCGGCGCTCATTTAAACGGAGAAAAGGCCGTTGTCTCTGCCCTGACAGAAGTTCCCCATCCATTCCCCAACGGCCCGAAAACCAAACCCTGGCCTAGAGAACTGCCAGAAAAAGAATTGCAGGATTTGCCTGATTATTCCCTGGGGAGTGTTGAAGCAGACCTTTACCAAATTGAATCACTGCTTACAAAAAACAACTATTTCCCCATTTATGTGCACTTGACCCGCAAGGATTTAGGCTTGCCCGTAATCAGGGCCATTGTCCCAGGCTTGGAGCTACTGGCGGATTTTGATGACACAACTAGGATTAGACCAAGGCTCTGGGAGAGATATAAGAAGATGGGAAGCTGGGAAGATGGGTAGATGAGAGGATGAGTAGATGGGTAGATGAGGATGGGTAAAGGATAATCAATACCCCTTGCCTGGATTCATGATGTTGTAGGGATCAAAGACTTTTTTTATCTGCCGCATGGCCATCAAAACTTCTGGCTCAACCTGCCAGGAGATAAACGGAGCTTTAGTCAGGCCAATGCCATGCTCGCCAGATAGGGTTCCGCCAAGGCCAAGCACTATTCTCAAAATCTCTTTTTTTGCCTTTTGGGCATTTGCTGCTTCCTGGTCATCACCAACGTCATACATAATATTGGTATGGATATTACCGTCGCCAATGTGCCCAAAAGTAAGTATGGGAAGCCCATATTTTTGCCCGACCTGTTTTATCCTTTCCATGGCCTCCTTAATCTTTCCCCTGGGTACGGTAATATCCTCACTCATCTTGGTAGGTCTAAGTTTAAACGAAGCCGGGTTAATAAGCCGGCGTAGTTCCCATAACTCTTCTTCCTCTTTGCCCAAGCCTTTTAGGCGGACACTGGCTTGAGCACATATTTTTTCCAGCTCAACCAAATTTTGTTTCACTCCCTGTTCATGGCCATCAAGCTTAATCAATAAAACCGCATTTGTACCCTTTGGCCAGGGCACAGGAGCAATATCTTCAATGCACTTTAGAACCAGGTCAGGCATAATTTCCAGAGCTGTTGGCAGGATGCCGGCCTGAAAAATCTGTTGCACAGTATCCAGGGCCTGGTCCAAATCTGAAAAGCCAACCAAAAAAGAAGCTGTAAATGGAGGTTTGGGCAAAACTTTTAAATAAATCCTGGTAAATACCCCAAGGGTCCCTTCTGAGCCAATAAAAAGCCTGGTCAAATCGAGACCGACCACATTTTTGTGACAACGACTTCCCAAGTTCAGGAGCTTGCCTCCGGGCAAAACCACCTCAAGCCCCAGGACATAGTCTCTGGTCACCCCATATTTTAAAGCACGCATCCCCCCGGCATTGGTGGAGACATTGCCGCCAATAGTTGAGATACGCACGCTGGCAGGATCCGGAGGATAGAATAGTCCCTTTGCAGCCAGAGCCTTTTGCAACTCATAAGTAATCACCCCTGGCTCGACCACAGCCACAAAATCCTGTTCGTCAAGATCCAAGATCCGGTTTAGCTTGAGCAGGGACAAAACTATTCCCCCACCCCTGGGCACACAGGCCCCAACCATGTTGGTGGCTCTGGCCCGGGGGAAGACAGGAATCCTTTCTTTTTGGGCAAAATATAAAAAATCCCGAACCTGCTCCGGACTTTTGGGCCGAACCACAGCCCAGGGCATATCCAACATCCTACTGGAGTCAGTACCAAAAATTAGTTTTTGTTCAGGAGTTAAAAGCAGGTCTTCGGGGGGGAAAATTGATTTAAGGTTCTTGATCTGGGTTCTTTTTAAAAATTGTTTGCAACTCACATCTGAAACTCTACAAGGGAAGTTAGGAAGATAAGAAGATACGAGGAAGACAGGAAGCCTGTAGCCTGAAAATTGGCAAAAAATTCACCAAGCTTCTTATCTTCTAAGCTTCTTAACTCCAGGTTATTTATATTTAGCCAACTCCCGCGCTGTATCCCGGGCAATAGCTCTTTTTTTCAACTCTTCTCGCTGATCATAAAGCTTGCGCCCTTTGGCCAAAGCCAGTTCCACCTTAACTTTGCCATTTTTAAAATACATTTTGACCGGAATTATGGTCAGTCCCTTCTGCTCTATTTTACCCATTAAATTCTTGATTTCTCTTTTATGCAGAAGAAGTTTACGTGGCCTTTCCGGGTCATGCTGAGCATAGCCGGCATTCTCATAAGGAGCAATATGCACACCAACCAGATAGGCCTCTCCCCTCTCAAAGCGAACGTGACCATCTTTAAAACCAACCCTGCCAGCGCGCAATGATTTAACTTCAGAACCAGTAAGGACTATCCCTGCTTCAATAAAATCCAGGAGCTCATATTCTCGTCTGGCCTTTTTATTCTGGCCAATAATCTTTATTCCGCCTTTTTTAGTCATCTTTGTAGCTCGTTGTTAACATTTAACATCTAGCATTTAGTATCTAGGGTTACGATTCGGCTGACTGCTAAATGCTAACCTCAAAAGAGTCTGTGGCCAAACCCTATATTAGTCACTGGTTGAAAGTCTTGGTTTATGAAATGCATTACAAACGGCTTGGGTAACCCAATCTTAACGAAGCTTGTGGAAAAACAGAGCATCGGGACGAATGGACTAAATATTTTGCGATACTGACCATAACTATCTAAAATTTATGAGCGATTTTTTTCCAGTTCAAACTTTGAGATTGCTTCGCTACACTTTGTTCCACTCGCAATGACAGCAGCGAGTTCGTCATTGCGAGGGCAGCGAAGCTGTCCGTGGCAATCTCATCACCCATTGAGTGAAAATCGCTCAACTTAGTATAATTAAAAGACTATTTGTTTACCCAAAATATCCAATTATGCTCTGTCCGCAAGCAAGTTTTAGTTGGGTCCAAGTCTTTGGACCAGCATGAAAGAAACCAAGACTGAAATAAACCTTGGAAATTAAGTTGATAAAAAGGTTTGGCCACAGACTCAAAACTCTATTCATCAATAAGCGATGTATAGAACATTAATTCTTCAGGGAACCGGTTATAAATCATTTCACGGACCAATTTATTACTCCGGGCCACTGTATCACTGTCTATGACCTGCTTCAATAATTGTTTACATTCTTCCATGGTTGCCCGGCGGATTATGCGCTTAATACCAGGTATAGCCTGGGGGTTAAGGCTCAAAGAGTCCACCTGCATGCCCATTAAAATAGGGACACAAAAGGGGTCTGCTGCAACTTCCCCACATAGACTGACCTCTATCCCGGCTTCATGAGCTGCGTCCACCACAAGCTTGATGCTGCGTAAGATTGCCGGGTGCAACGGCTGATAAAGATAAGATACATGCTTATTAGTCCGGTCTATCCCCAGAGAGTACTGAATCAAATCGTTGGTCCCAATACTAAAAAAATCCACCTCTTTGGCCAATATATCCGCTATGAGTACAGAGCCTGGGACTTCAATCATTATCCCCATAGGCATGTGCTCGTTAAAGGGAACATTTTCTTTTCTTAACTCCTCCTGTACCTCGAAGTAAAATTCCTTTACTTCCTGCAACTCCTGCAGACCGGATATCAGTGGAAACATGATCGAGATATTGCCCACGACACTGGCACGCAAAATAGCCCTTAGTTGCGCTTTAAATAATTGCCTGTGTTTCAGGCAGAAGCGAATTGCTCTGAGCCCCAGGGCCGGATTGGCCTCTTCTAGTGACCCAAAGTGTTTTGCAATTTTGTCTGCGCCCATATCCAAGGTTCGGATGATCACCTTTCGCGGATGCATAATGTCAGCCAGATCACGATATTCCTCAAACAATTCCTCTTCCGTAGGCAGAGTCTCCCGGTTCAGGTAACTGTACTCGGTTCGGTAAAGACCTATACCTTCACCTCCATGATCAATAACAGCGGCCACTTCTTCAAACAATTCAATATTGGCCAGAACCTGAACCTGGTAACCATCGATAGTCTCAGCAGGCAGATGGCAACATTTGCTAATTAAGGATTGATAGGCCTCGAACTGGTATTTAATGTCTGCAAATTCAGCCAGTTCTTCTTCACTAGGGCCAACTATAATCCGGCCATGAAAACCATCGAGAATAATAAGTTGGCCATCTTCTATATCCTCCTCAAGACCCTCCACTCCTACCACAGCGGGGATCTGTAACGATCTGGCCATGATTCCGGCATGGGACGTTTTTCCACCCATTGTCGTGGCAAAGGCCATAATCTTATCCACCTGCAAAGCAATTGTATCAGCCGGTGAAAGGTCGTGGGCCAGGAGGATAACCCGCTGCGAAATAGCCCCGATATCTTTGGTTTTACCACGCAAGGCGTCCTGAACCCGATCAGCCACTAAACGGACATCTTGGATACGCTGGCGTATATATTCATCATCAATACGACTAAAGGCCTTGCCAATATCTGCCACAGTCTTTTCGAGAGCCCACTCAGCATTGATCATCTTATCCTGAATATATCTTAAAGCCCCCTGTTTAAAATTCTCATCTTTTAAAATCATCAGATGGGAATCAATAATGGCCGCATGCTCTTTAAGTTCACTCGGAATCTTCTGTCGAATCTCATCCAGCTCCTGCAGGGCAGCCTCAAAAGCAGTAAGCAAGCGTTCTTTCTCATTAGGCACATCGCCTGCGGAAATGCTCATCCTTGGTAATGATGCCTTAGAGCCTCTGTTCAAGAAAAAGGCCTTGCCAATGGCGACTCCCGATGAAACCGGTATGCCGGACAATACCTTCTTGGCCATTTTATTTCTCTTCTCCAAATCTTTGCGCAAAGAGTTGACTTAAATGAGTAACCGCCTCACTGGCATCCTCGCCTTTAGCCCACAAAGTGAGCGTGCTGCCACAAGGTGCAGCCAGAGTCAGGATATCTAAAATACTCTTGGCATCCACTTCTCTATCCCCAAAACTTACTTTGATCATGGCTGCAAATTTTTGGGCCTCCTGCGCCAATTTGGCTGCAGGCCTTGCGTGTAACCCAAGTTCGTTTAGGACTTTCACTTCCGTAGAAAAATGTTCCTTATTTGCCATTTTTACCTCAATTAAGTAGATGTACCAGACTCTGATAAAACTCTACTATCCAGGACCAAAATAATACACCTAAGAACATTAGCCAGGCTAAAAATTCACGGCTACATAAAAATTTACTGAAAATTAAAGCCAAAACCCCCACAGACAAAACTAACGTGTTAAACTGAAGCCAATTAACTGGTTTTGGCCAGATTATAAACCATATTATGAGCAGCAAAAGAGCATTTACGGTTTTAAATACTCTTCCCAGGTTGATTAAATCCCAGCTTTTAAGTCGACCCAAAAAGTCCAGCCCTTCGGAAAACCCTTTATAAAAGGTATAAATTTTAAAAAATTGCAAGCCGACAAACCATAAAATACCCCAAACAACAGCCACTCTGGTAAGCCCACAAAACAAAAATAAAATTGTAGACAATGACCAGGTAATCAAAAGGCTGCCGCCAAAAAAAGAATCCCCTATGGCCGAAAGTGTATAAACCATAGTAGATTTTACCTTGGGCAGCGTGTTGGCTGGCAGAAGTCCTCGGGCAATCTTATTTTCCAAGTACAAAAAAATACCCACCAAAAGTGGGGCCCAGAATGGATGTGAGTTATATAGCTTTAAATATCTCTTTCTTGCCTTTAAAAGCCTCTTCTGGTCAGGATAAAGTATCCGCAGTCCAGGGTCCAAAGCATATATAAGTCCAATATTTTGCAGCCCCCTGGTATTAAAGGCACTGCCAATCAGGTAGGTTCGCCAAAAACATTGGCCTAAAGTCTTTACATCTAGATTTGGCATTTCTAACTCATAACTGATTGAGTTTTCAGAAAGGCTAAAAGGTTAAGAGGCAAATTCACCTTTTTACCTTTTCACCTTTAGACCTCGAACTTTGGACTAATTTATAAATCTCTTTTCCCGACCAACCCTTTACCATGCCTGACACTTTGTGCACAATCTCTCTGGCCCTCAGGCCCTTTTGCCTGTTCTGTTCAATCAAATCCAGCACATCTTCCAGGCTTGTTTTTGTCTTTCCTGACCCCGGGCCAATTATGGCGGTTATCTCTCCTTTTAATCTCTCCTCATCCAACTCAATCTTATCCAGGGTACCAAAGATAAATTCTTCGAATTTTTTGGTCAACTCTCTGGCCAAGCAAAACTGCCGCGGCCCTAAGACTTCATATGCCACTTGCAATGAAGAAATTATTCTGTTTTTGCGCTCAAAAAAAACTATAGTGGAGGGGACATGCTCCCAGATTTGAAAAGTTTTTTTTATCTCCCCTTTCTTTCTGGGCAGAAATCCTATGAAAGTAAAAGGATAAGGAGGCAGACCGCAAGCCATGAGTGCTGCTATAGGAGCACAAGGACCGGGTACAGGACTGACATTAAAACCATGCTCCCGACAAGTACTCACCAGCTTGTAACCCGGATCAGAGATAAGGGGAGTGCCGGCATCAGAGATCAAAGCCACATCGCTGCCTTGGGCCAATTTATCTAAGACCAGACCAATTCTACTCTGCTCATTGTGCTCGTGAAGACTTAGCACGTTCTTGCCCAGGACACCGATTTTCTGAAGAAGAGACCTTGCGCGCCGTGTATCTTCAGCCAGGATCAAGTCACTTTTATTGAGTGTTTCAATGGCCCGAGGAGAAAAGTCACCAAGGTTGCCAAGAGGAGTGGCTACTACCCATAGTGTAGATGAACTCGAAAGCGTTTTGCACATGCTCTATATCCGCGCTATTTTTTTCCACTATCACACATATCAAATCAAAACGGCACCTTTGATCCCAAAGATCATTTCTACTCAAATACAGGCTAGCTGCCTTCAATAGTCTTTTCTGTTTAAGTTCGGGCAAGGCTTCGCACGGGTGAACCATCCCTGAAGCCGACCTTGTCTTTACTTCAACAAAGACAATTATCTTCTTGTGCCGACACACCAAGTCAAGCTCTCCAAATTTACATTCCCAGTTCCTATCCAAAATTTTATACTTCTTTTTGCGTAAATAAGATGCCGCCAGCTCTTCTCCGCTCTGGCCAAGACTTAAATGTTTGGCAAGCACAATCTTTTCTCTTCTCGGTGTCTCAGCACACCCTTAAAAGTTTTTCTATGTATGGGGGAAGGTCCCAGCCGTTTAATGGCCAAACGATGCTCTTTGGTTCCATAACCTTTATGCTTGGCAAATCCATAACCAGGATAACGCCTGTCTAAATGAAACATTAAATGATCGCGAAATGTCTTGGCCAGAATCGAAGCCGCGGATATGCTTGGCACCTGTGCATCTCCACCCACTATGGCTTTTTGAGCAACATCCAAAGGTATGGTTTGGTTGCCATCTATAAGGAGGAAACCGGGGGGTCGCTTTAAATTTTTAACGGCCCGTGTCATGGCCACAAGTGTAGCCTGCAGAATATTGATTCGATCAATCTCTTTAGGCCAAGCAAGACCAACGGCCCAGGCTTTGGCCTGGGCCTTGATCTCTACAGCAATTTTTTCGCGTTTTTGAGGGCTTAGCTTTTTGGAATCGTTAAGTCCGGGGAGAAAAAAATTGTCAGGCAGGATTACAGCGGCAGCAACAACAGGTCCGGCCAAACAACCACGACCTGCTTCATCAACGCCGGCTATATGTTCTGATGAAATCCTCAAGGGGACCAAGGCATTCACATATCCCCTCAGACTAGCTTAATTCCAAGTTTCTTTACTCTTAATACGAGCGGCTTTACCTTTCAGTCCACGCAAGTAGTAGATTCTACCCTGCCGTACCTTTCCTTCGCTGACCACTTCAATGCGCTCGATAAAAGGAGAATGCATGGGGAATACTCTCTCTACCCCAATACCATCTGAAATTTTGCGGACCACAAAAGTAGCGTTAGTTGTTCCTCGATTTACTCTAAGTACTATCCCCTGAAATACTTGAATTCTCTCTTTTTCACCCTCGATAATACGCACATGTACCCTCACAGTATCGCCTGCCTTGAACTTCGGCAGATCCATACGCATTTGTTCTCTTTCAATCTGTTGCAAAACGTTCATTGCTCCAATCTCCTTATATTATAACCTAAGTTCTTTCACGCAAAATAATCACCTAAAATACGATCGACATATATAGAAGCGGCTGAGCGCACTGACAGATGATTGTAATCGCTTAAATAAGCAATAGGCCTGAGCGTGCTACCAGCCTCATTCATCACCTCGGAACTCAAACCAGACCCAGTTCCGAAAACCAACAAAACCGGCTCCTGTTCCAGAAGCTTACGAACATCTTCGCAGGCAAGATGCCCCACTTCCCTTGCACTGGTGACTATTATCTTCGGCCTGTGACCTGTCTTCTCGGCAATATCCGACACCGCATCCTGTAGATATGAGCAGATAGTTATGGTTTCCAGCGCCTTAGCTCGATCCGGATTTGCCTCTCCTCCTGGCCCTGAAACCCAGTGCTTAATCAACCTCGCAGCTAATTGCTGCTGATCCTTTAATGGCGTACAAATATAATATCCACCAAGGCCAAAAGTGCGAGAAACTCGTGCAATATCGTGAATGTCAAGATTTGTCAAAGATGTTGTTCCAATCTGACCATTTTTATTCAGGACAGGATAATGGACCAGGGCAAGATAAAGATTCCTGCCCAGACGTATCCTTTCTAAATCTTTCAAATAACTAATGTCTGTCCCGGACAACTTTACTCTATCCAAAAGTTCGGGCCTTAAGTTTATTGTCTCTTCAAGAGCCTTACGCCTTCTCCACAGAGCGATCTCTTTATGGTTTCCGGATAAAAGCACATCCGGAACCTTATAACCCTGGAATACTTCCGGTCTGGTATAATGTGGATGTTCCAAAAGACCGGTAGCAAAACTCTCGTCAGTAAAAGACTCTTCTTTGCCCATAAAGCCAGGTATGAGGCGGGAAATGGATTCGACCAGACACAGGGCCGCGCTTTCCCCGCCATTCAAGACAAAGTCGCCAACAGACACGGGCTCTAAGTCGTACAAGTTTTCGATTCTGGCATCAATGCCCTCATAACGCCCGCATATAAAGGCAACCTCGCTTTCCAAAGCCAGGCTCTTAGCCATATCCTGGTTAAAGGGTTTTCCCTTGGGCGAAAGGAGAATCTTGCGGCACGTCCTGGGTAGAGTTTCTATGGCCCTGCTCAACGGTTCAAGCATCATGACCATGCCTGGCCCTCCCCCATAAGGACGATCGTCCACGATTCTGTGCCTGTCTTGAGTAAAATCCCTGGGATTTATAAATGAAAAGTTAATAAGCCCTTTATCTTGAGCCTTGGCAAGCAGTCCACATCTCAAAGGGGACTGAAAAAATTCGGGAAAAATAGAAAGAATATAAAAATGCATTTCAAACCAATTCAACCAATATAGATATCCAGCAATCCTTCGGGTGGATTAATGACTATCTTCTTCAGCTCCAGGTCAACTTCCTGAACAAATTCCTCATTTGCAGGAAACAAAACCTCTTTTGCATCTTCGGTCATAATTACCCAGACTTCATTTCCACTGTGGACCTGAACATCTTTTAAAACGCCCAGATAAGCACCGTCTGATAAATAAATCCGGCAGTCCAGCAGTTCATATAGATAGATCTCATCATCCTCCTTTGGAGGAAGATCCTTTTCTCTAACCAGGACTTCAGCCCCCCGCCATTCTTCAGCTTGGCTTCGACCTACAATATTTTCAAAAAAAACAAGCATCTTGTTCTGGTGAGGTCGCCACGAGATGAGCCTGAAGGGCTTAGGCTTCTGTCCCTCCTTTTGCAAGTACAGCCGCGTAATGCCTTCCAAAAAGAAAGGGGAGTCTGCATAACAGGCAATGCAAAGCTCCCCTTTGAGTCCATGCGGCTTCAAAACCTTCCCACACAAAACAAGGTTTTTGGAAGCCATGGGTTATTTTCTTTATTCCAATATTTCCAGAACAGCACGCTTTTGGGCCTTAGTTGAGGCAGCGCCCAGAATGGTGCGCATAGCTCTGGCAGTGCGTCCTTGTTTGCCGATCACCTTACCTAAATCTTCTTTAGCTACCTTGAGTTCAATGACAGAAGTCTGTTCCCCTTCGATTTCAGACACAGATACGGCATCTGGATTGTCCACTAAAGACTTGGCAATGTACTCGATCAAATCCTTCAACATAAGCACCTCCGTTAGCTACAGTTCTAAATTGATTTTCCGGACCTGTTGAAAACAAACGCTGACTTAGCAGCTATCGGCCCCACAACTAGAAACCCACTTTTTTAAGCAAAGAGCGGACAGTGTCAGAGGGCTTGGCCCCCCTTTCCATCCACATCTTAACTTTTTCTTGATCGATTTTGATCTCTGGTGGTTCAGTCATTGGGTTATAGTACCCCAGGTAATCCAAAGCCCGACCATCACGCCTAGTCTCACTGTTCAAAGCCACTATGCGATAAAATGGTCTTTTCTTGGATCCCATTCTCGTCAATCTCAATCTCAAAGCCATTCTTTTCAACCCCCATCTAATTTTTATTGAGTAGTTAAGCGGTAAGCGTCAAGCAGCTAAATATTATTTCTCTATACATTGATTGCACGTTAATCGACAACTCACCCTCTCAACTTCAAATATAAACAAGTTGTCTTTTTGTCCAGAGTTTAAAACTACCTTTTCTTTTTCTTTCTCTTCGCCTTCTTGCGCTTCTTACGCAAAGATGATCCGGTACCAGACCCCAGACGCATGCCCCCTTTTACGCTCTGGCCCATCATTTTCTTCATCATTTTCTGCATCTGCTCAAAATTCTTGAGCAATTGATTTACTTCCTGGACTGATGTCCCACTACCTCTGGCAATTCTTTGCTTACGGCTGGCATTGATTATCTTGGGCTCATGTCGTTCCTCAGGAGTCATGGAATTTATAATGGCCTCCACCCGGGCCAGCTCCTTTTCGGGAACCTTGACATCTTTCAGCTTGTCTCGCAATTTGCCCATGCCAGGAACCAACTTCAGTAACCCCTCTATGGACCCCAGCTTTTTTAAGCGCCGCATCTGGGTTCTAAAATCTTCCAAGTCAAACTGGGATTTTTTTAGCTTTCTTTCCAGCTCCTTGGCTTCGTTGGCATCAATGCTGGACTGGGCTTTCTCAATCAGAGTGAGTATATCGCCCATGCCCAGGATTCGGGAAGCTACCCGATCAGGATGAAAAACTTCCAGATCGCTTAATTTTTCTCCTACGCCAATAAACTTGATTGGCTTCTGCGTGACCGACTTAATGGACAGGGCAGCGCCTCCACGAGCATCGCCCTCCATCTTGGTCAACACAATACCGGTCACGTCCAGAAGCTCATTAAACTTGGCAGCCACATTAACCGCATCCTGACCGGTCATAGCATCGGCCACGAATAAAATCTCATGCGGCTGGCATTCGGACTTTATGGCCACCAGCTCCTGCATTAATTTTTCATCAATGTGCAACCGACCTGCCGTATCCAGCAAAACCACGCTATAAGCATTCTTCTTGGCTTCATCGATGGCCTTGCGGCAGATATCAACCGGGTCCATATCTGGCGTAGATGGATAGGCAGGAACATTAATCTCAGTAGCCAGCTTGTGTAATTGCTCTATGGCCGCAGGCCGATAAACATCCGCAGGAACCAGATACGGAGCGTACTTATTTCGCCGTAAATATAACGATAGCTTGGCCGCTGTTGTTGTTTTACCAGAACCTTGCAGCCCTACAAGCATTATCACAACCGGCGGCTTGGCCTTTAAATTAAGTTCCTCACTCTGCCCGCCTAAAAGGTCAATGAGCTCTTCATGAACAATTTTAACTACCTGCTGCCCTGGCGTAAGGCTCTTTAAAACGTCCTGACCTAAAGCGCGTTCTTTTACTCGCTGAATAAAGTCCTTTACGACCTTATAATTGACATCCGCTTCCAAAAGGGCCAGACGTACTTCCCGCAAGCCCTCCTGGATATTCTTCTCATCCAGACGGCCATGACCTTTTAACTTCTTGAATACCGAGTTTAATCTATCAGAAAGACTATCAAACATAATTATTAAAGCAACTGTAGTTTAAAATGTGCTAAAGCACCTGGCAGGTACATATCATTTCCAAGGCCAGCAACAACATATAATATATAAAAGTTCAGACAGACATCATATTTCTTGCCTGGCAGCAAAAAAAGAAGTCTATCTGAATAAATAAGATAGAGACACAAGTCAATAGCTTTACACTTACAATATCAGCTTAATTCTCACGCCTTGAGCGCTTTTTCTACCGCCGTCCTGATTGCATCTGCGGACCGGGCAATAATATTGTCATCCACGCAAAAAGCAAAACGAACATAGCCAGGATAGCCAAAGCCAGAACCGGGGACAGCCAAAACCTTTTCTTCTATAAGTATGCGTACAAATTCATGATCTTTTTCATGTGGAGCTTTGGGAAAGAAGTAAAATCCGCCTCTGGGCAGAGAAAACTCAAGGCCTGCGTTACTAAGTACCTCGGCCATAACCTTTCGCCGGAGCACATATTTTTCTGTATCCACAAGAGAACCCAGACTCTTTAATATCAGATATTGTCCAATAACCGGCGCATTGACATAGCCAAGTATTCTATTGGTCAAGACAAGGCCGGCTAAGAGATCCTCTTTTTGTTCCATCTGCGGGCAGACAGCAATATACCCCACTCTTTCCCCTGCCAAAGCCAGACTTTTTGAAAAGGAACTCACAATAACGCTATCGGCATACAAAGACAAAATTGAAGGCACTTGAACCTGATCATAGGTAAGAAATCTATAAGGCTCGTCAGAAACAAGAAGTATGGGTCTGCCAAACTGTCTACTCTTAGCCTTTAATATGTCCACCAGGGCTTTTAACTCTTCCTCACTATAGACTTGTCCTGTGGGATTGTTTGGCGAATTGATTAGTACTGCTCTTACTTTTGGCCCAATGGCTGCCTCGAGCCCATCCAAATCAAGCTCAAAGGTCAGCGGTTTACAGGGCACGGTTTTTAAAATCCCTTTGAAATTTTGCACATAAAAACCATATTCTACAAAATAAGGAGCAGGGCAAACTACTTCGTCACCCGGCTCTAATATAGCCCGAAAGAGTGCATTTAACCCACCTGCAGCCCCGCAAGTAACAATAATATCTTGCTCTTCCAGCTCCACCTTTTGTTCTTGACTTAAATATTTAGCCAGGGCCTGCCGTAGCTCTGGCAGACCGGCATTGGGCATGTATCCCAAAGCAAACGGTTTGCTTACCTGCTCAGCTAATTCTTTTAGCCCCTGCGCCACTTCTTGCGGAGGCGGCAAATCCGGATTGCCCAAGCTAAAATCAAAAACATTTTCCGGACCATACTTTTGCTTGAGTTCCCGGCCCTTTTCAAACATCTGCCTTATCCAGGATGATTTTTCCAGATAGGCCTCAACTTGTTTAGACAAAACTTGCATCTTTTTCCCCTTTACTCTCTCAATTTCCATTGCCCATCATGCAGGAGATATCAGAAGGCCTGATTAAATTTATAAAGAGAAATGCGCCCGCAATAAATGCAGGCGCATCCATCCATATCTCTTAGAACGACTGGCTTAATAGAGTAATGGTTTTACAATACATTATTTTATGATTTTCCACTCGCCATTCTGGATCTCGACCATTTCAAAGGCATCTTCGTCCAGGCCATTGTGGTCAGCAGGAGAGAAGTTGAAAATGCCACCGGTACCAACGAAACCAGTGATCTTTTCCAGGTTATTCCTAATGTCTGCGGGCTTAGTCGAATTGCCCATCTCAATAGCCTTCACAATAAGATGGAAAGCATCCCAGGCATGGCCCCCAAAAGTGGAAACAGGTGTATGGAATTTGGATTCATAATCTTGAATATAGGCTTTTAAAACTGGCTTTTGAGGGTTGTCATCAGAAATCTGATCAGCCACTATGAGTCGGCCGGCCGGAAGCATAATGCCTTCGCTGGCCTTGCCTGCAAGCTCTATAAATTTTTTCGAAGCAACACCGTGGCTCATGTAAAGCGGAGTTTTAATGCCAAGCTGAACACGGTTTCTGGCAACAACAGCCGGACCAGGATTAGTACCCCAACAAATAATTGCGTCCGGGTTCTGGCCTTTTATCTTGATAAGCTGGGAAGTCATATCTGTATCTTTAGGGCCATAGACCTCATCGGCCACAAGTTGAAGGCCCATGGCCGGAACCAGTTCTTTAAGGACTGCCCGGCCAGCCTGACCAAAACCATTAGAGACTGTGATAATCGCGATTTTTTTATAACCTTTACTCTTAGCGTGTTTTAAAATCTTGGTTACTGCATGCCGGTCTGACTGCGGAGTCTTAAATACCCATTTTTTTACGGGTTTAACAATTTTCTCTGCAGCTGCACAAGAAACCAGAGGGATACGAGCACGCTCAAATTTATTTACAATGGCCAGGGTATTTCCGGACGTGGTCGGACCAATAACAGCAACCACACGATCTTTTTTGAGCAACTTATCAGCGGCAAGCACACATTTATTAACATCGGTTTCATCGTCATATATTATAAGCTCAACCTTTTTGCCTAAAATACCACCCTGGCTGTTAATCTGCTCCTGAAGCATAAGGGCGGTATTTTTTTCTGGTTCGCCCAGAAAAGAGGCAGGACCGGATGCGGAGAATATCGCTCCCAGCTTAATGACATCTTCGGCAAAACCGTTGACCGTTACAGCCATACAAATAGTCAAAGTCAGATAAAAAATTTTCAGAATTTTCATAAACCCTCCCTTGAAAAGTTTAGACAGACCCTAAGGTCTTGTTTTTGTCTAGTTTACAATTTTAAATTTTGCAGGCACCATTACACTGAATAAGCAACAAAAGCAATGGAAGCTTCACGTTAAACGAGCAAAAACCAGGTAGCCTGTGTGGGCCACCATGCGATCGTCGGGACGCAAACGCTGAGGTACAGGTTTATAGCGACGGACCAGGATCTCCAGAACCTCGATCTCGCCAAATGGCCCTTGCTCAAGGCATTCCAGGAGCTTGCTTACCTGGTTGGTGGTAGGCAAAAGAAAACCAAGTGGTGCACCTGGTTTTAACGCGGAAGGGATATGCTCCAGATAATCCCATGGAGTGCGTACATCCAAAAAAAGAGTATCGACGTTTTCTTGTAAAAATCCTGCGCTAATATCATGATTAAACTGTTCTACCCTGCTTCCAAGACCTGCCCTTGCCAAATTCCGGGCACAGAGTTTAAAAAACTCCTCCCTGCGTTCGTAGGTGTAGACTTTGCCCTGTTCGCCCACAAACCAGGCCAGGGCTGTAGTCAATGCCCCCGACCCGGACCCGGCCTCAATGACCTTACTGCCCGGACCTATTCCCAGTTTAATTATAATATATCCAATTTCTTTAGGATAAATTATTTGCGTCTGTCTTTTGATCGATTTGATCAAATCATAAAGGGTTGGTTTCAATACAAGGTAGGGGCGGCCCAAATGGGTGGGCACTGTTTGTCCAAATCCTGCCTGCAAAACTTTTTTAAACTCTAGTTGTCCATCATGGGTGTGCAACACATCATCTGGATGGGCAAGCTTAAAGTAACGCTTGCCCTTGGGACTGACTAACATTACCAGTTGACCGGGCTTGAGCATAAATCCTCCATATTTGGTTAAACAACTTGAGAAAATTTAATCTAACTCAACTTACTCAACTACTCAACTACTCACCCACTCAACCAAAAACAAAGGAGAGTAAAAGATGCGCTTCAAATATATCTTTGGTCCGGTTTTATCTTCTCGTTTGGGAAAATCCCTGGGTGTTGACCTGCTAGGGAATAAAATTTGTAATTTTGACTGCCTATATTGTGAGGTAGGTAAAACCGAGGTCCATACAACAAAACGAGCACGCTACGTGCCCAAAGAAAAAATATTTACAGAACTGAAAGAATGGTTAGAACTTGACCTGCCTGAACCTGACTTTATCACTTTGGGAGGACAAGGAGAGCCCTGCTTAAACCTGGAATTAGGAGAAATAATCCGAGGCATTAAACTCATAGCTCCAAAGATTCCGGTAGCAGTTTTGACCAACGGTACGCTCCTTGGTGATGCCCATGTCAGAAAAGAAATAAGCCTGGCCGATGTAGTCTTGCCTTCGCTGGATACTGTTGTTGAAACCGAATTTAAAAAACTGAATCGCCCTTGTTCGGGTGTAAGTTTAAAAAAAATCATAGCCGGACTTTTAACCTGGAGAAGGGAATTTAACGGTAAAGTTTTTTTAGAAATCCTTCTAATTCCCGGTATAAATGATAGCCTGCAGAATTTAGAGGGTTTACAAAAATTTTGTTTACAGTTTAAAGCAGACAGAGTGGACGTTGTCGGCATGACCAGGCCCGGGGCATACATCAAAGATTGTCTCTTAAGTAAAAGCGCTATAAACAAGTGGCAAAAGGTTCTAGGTGCAACCACCGAGCCAGCACAAAAAATTGAAGGCCAAAAGATTAAAGTCCGGGCGGATGAAGACATAATTCTGGCCTCCCTTACAAGAAGACCACAAACAAAAAAAGACCTGGCCCTGGCGTTGAGTATGGGGGAGGAAGAACTCAGCGAAATTTTAACCAGATTGGAAAACAAAGGAATTGTGACAAAAAATTATGACAGCAAGAATACAAAAGAATTTTACACAGTTGATAAGAGGTAAAAATGCCTAGTAAACAAAGAAAAAGAAAAATGTTTATCAGTGTTTTGCCAGGAGAGCAGATTGAAGTGGCCCTGGCTGAAGATGGCCGTCTACAGGAATATTATGTGGAAATGTTGCATCAATCCAAGACCAAGGGCAATATTTACAAAGGAAAAATCCACAACATTGATCCGGCACTGCAGGCAGCGTTCATTAATTACGGGGGCCCAAAAAATGGTTTCCTGCAAGTGGATGAAGTCCATCCCGAATATTATCACTCGGACATCAAACCATTAAAAGGCCATAAATACCCCCCTCTGCAAAGGGTGCTAAGGCCTGGACAGGAAATCCTGGTTCAGGTGGTCAAGGAGCCAACCGGAAACAAAGGAGCTTTTTTAACAACTTACCTGTCTCTGCCCGGAAGGTATTTTGTTCTCACCCCTGGTCGGGAACAACTTGGAATTTCTAGAAAAATTACCAATGAGAAAGAAAGAGAAAGGCTGCGCAAGATTGTCGAAGAATTCAAACTGGAGACGGGTTTAGGGGTTATTGTACGCACAGCCAGCGAAGGTCAGAGTAAGGCCAGCCTGTCCAGGGATTTACAATTCCTGAAGCGGCTGTGGAAAGAGGTCCGCAAGCGAGGTGTTTCAGAATCCGCTCCGGCCTTGATTTATGAAGAGAAGGACTTGGCCTTTCGGGCAATCCGAGACTATCTGACCCAGGATGTGGCAGAAGTATGGGTCGACCATGAAGAAACTGCTGAGCAGGTGCGCGAATTTGTCTCCCTGATTTTTCCCAGACGCAAAAAAATGGTCAAATTCCATTCTGATACTGGAAAAACCCTGCTGGAGAGGTTTAACTTAGAAGGTCAACTAGCCCAGATTTATTCTCGTGAGGTGGAGCTACCCTGCGGAGCCAGGTTGGTCTTTGATCAGACCGAGGCCTTGATGGCCGTAGATATCAATTCCGGGAAAATCGCGGGAGAAAAAAATTTCAAGGAGATGGCCTTCAAGGCAAATTTAGAGGCAGCTGAAGAAATACCTCATCAACTAAGACTTCGTGATGTGGGAGGACAGATAGTTATTGATTTCATCGAAATGAAAGACAAAAAATACATAAGAGAAGTGGAAAAAACTTTAAGAGCCGGCCTGAAGTCAGACAAGGCACGCACAGAAATGAATCCCATGTCCAGGTTTGGATTGGTTCAATTGGTCCGGCAGCGTCTGGGAATATCGGCCTTGTCCGTAACCATGCAAAACTGTCCGCACTGCCAGGGGACAGGTATGGTCAGGAATTTGGAATGGCAAGCTCAGCAAGCCTTAAAGGAAATTTATCGTGGCCTGCGCCGTAAAAATTGCCCCGAACCTTTTGAGTTCAAAGCAGATCCTGAATTGGCCCTGTACTTATTGAACCACAAACGGGATAAACTCCGGGACTGGGAAATCAAGTTCGAGCGACACGTTCACATCGTGCCTCAGAAGCTAAGTTAGGCAACTACTGATGGACAAAAAAAGGGTTCTTCTTCATATTTGCTGTGGCCCTTGCGCCATTTATCCATTAACCTGGCTAAAAAAACAGGGGTATGAAGTCGTTGGCCTTTATTACAATCCCAATATTCATCCCTTGCAGGAATATGTACGGCGCAAGCAGGCACTGCAGGAGGTGGCAGCCAGATTGGAGGTCAAAGTCATCTTCAAAGACGAGGATTATGACCCTGGTCTTTATCTGCGGCAGGTAGTATTCAGGGAGGAGAACCGCTGCTTTTACTGTTATCAGATGCGCCTGGAGCGGGCAGCGGCCATCGCAAAGCGAGGGAACTTTGATTATTTTACAACCACTTTACTCTATAGCAAGTTCCAAAAACACGATCAGATCGCCGGTTTGGGCCGTGACCTGGCTGGAAGCGGCAAGGTTCAGTTTTTATATGTTGATTTTCGTCAGGGGTGGAAACAAGGAATTAAGATTTCAAAAGAATGGAAAATTTATCGGCAGCAATATTGCGGTTGTATCTACAGTGAGTTTGAACGGTATAAAAAATTACTGACAGGTCAGTAGTTACGAAACATAAAATGCTCCTCTATGTTCATTTTCCTTTTTGCCGGAAAAAATGTAATTATTGTGCCTTTTTTTCCCAGAAACTTGTGCCGGAGATGGTCCAGATTTACCTGACCAGCCTGAAAAATGAGATTGTATTCTGGTCCAATGAATTTAATTTTCCGGCTATCTCCAGTATCTATTTTGGCGGCGGCACTCCTTCTCTTTTATCTTCAGAAATTCTTGACCGGATTATTAATTGGATCAACAAATACTTTCACCTGGCTCCTGCCTTGGAATTTACTTTAGAGGCAAACCCAGAATCCCTTGATAAAAAAGAGAAGGTTTCAGCCCTAAGAAAAATTGGCGTAAATCGAATCAGTCTTGGGATACAAAGTCTAAATGATGAAGACCTGAATTTCTTGGGTCGGGTACACACGGCCAAGCAGGCACACACTTCTTTCAGGCTTCTACGTGAAGCAGGCTTTGCCAATATCAGCCTGGATTTTATCTGGGGCCTGCCAGGACAGACATTACCCAAATGGCTTGGCATGTTAAAAAAAGTGGTTAAATTAAAACCAGAACATATATCCTGCTATGCCCTTACCATTGAACCCGGGACAAAACTAGCTCAAATAAAAGATAAACTCACCCTGCCTGATGAAAATGAACAGGGTAAAATGTATGTTTATGGGGGGGAACTTCTGGAAAGCGAAGGATACCTTCAATATGAAATCTCCAATTTTGCTCGAATAGGTTATTCATGTAGACACAACCAAGGTTACTGGGATGGACAGGACTTTTTAGGCCTGGGTCCTTCGGCAGTCTCTACCATAAAAGACAAACGCTGGCAGAACCCGGCTAACATCAAGGATTATCAAAAGCTGGTAGAGCAAAAGTATAAAGGTCTTGAATATGAGTTTTTGGATGAGAAGAAGAAAACCAATGAACTGGTTATGCTCTCCTTGCGCACCAGCAAGGGACTAAAACTTAAAACATATCGACGATTGACTGGAAAAAATTTTGTCCAAGAATATGCAACTCTGGTAAATCTGCTGCATAAAAACCATCTGATAAGACTTTGCAATGGTTATTTACGCTTGACCAAGACCGGAATGCTGGTCAGCGATACCATTATTGAACGATTTATGGAGGAGGCTTAAAGAATAAGGTTAAAAAAGCCTGTGGCCGAACCTGTTATCAACTCAATTTCCATTGTTCATTCCTGTCTTGGTTTCTTTCATGCTGGTACAAAGACTTGAACCCATCTAAAACTTGCTTGCGGACAGAGCATAATGGGATATTTTGGGTAAACAAATATTCTTTTAATTATAGCTGAGTTGAGCCATTTTCACTCAATGGGTGAGATTGCCACGGACAGCTTCGCTGCCCTCGCAATGACGAACTCGCTCCTGTCATTGCGAGTGGAACAAAGTGTAGCGAAGCAATCTCAAAGTTTGAACTGCAAAAAAAATCGCTCAATTTAAACTGTCGATAGTTATGTCAGTATCGCAAAGTATTTAGCCCATTCATCCCGATGCTCTGTTTTTCCGCAAGCTTCATTAAGATTGGGTTACCCAAGCCGTTTGTAATGCATTTCAGAAACCAAGACTTTCATTCAGCGGTTAAAATAGGAGGGTTCGGGCACAGGCTAAAAAGGAGAAAAGATATGGGCGAGTGGTCTGAAATAGGTAAACTTTTAATCGTCTTTGGCCTGATTCTAATCGGAATAGGCCTCTTTTTACTCTTTGGCGATAAACTGCCTCTAAAATTAGGCCACCTACCTGGAGATATTGTCTATGAACGGGGGAATTTTAAATTTTACTTTCCCTGGGTGACCTGTCTAGTCATAAGTATTATTTTGACTCTGATCTTTTCTCTTTGGCGCAGATGAAGAAGGTAGTTGAGAAGTTGGGAAGATAAGAAGACAGGCCAATCCGTAGTTGCAAAGCTAGTTTTTTCGCCATTACGGCCAAATCTTCATTCAAGCTGCATACTTGCCTAACTTCTTAACCTCTTATCTTCTCAACTTCCTTCCTTAAATTCTATTCAACGCCCTCTTCATCCTCCTAATAGTCCGTTCTTTCCCCAGAACTTCCATAGTCTCGAAGAGACCGGGACTGGCAGTCCTGCCGGTGATGGCCACCCGAATGGGTTGGGCTATGACCTTAAATTTTATGTTAGCATCTTCCAGGTATTTTGCCAAAATATTTTCCAGCTCTTGCCGATCAAAGGTTTCAGCCTGCTCCAAACGCCTGATGATCTCCTGAAGGTGGTTTCTGGCCTCATCTGACAGGAATTTTTGCACTGCTTTTGCGTCATACTGGAGCTGATCATCGGCAACCAAAAAGAACTCTGCCTGGTCGGCCATTTCCATAATCGTTTTAGCCCTGGGCTGAAGCAGGGGCACAATCTTTTCCAGGTAGGTCAAGTCTAAGTCTGAGTGACTGTCCCGGATATGCTCGCTTAGAAGCCTGGCCAACCGTCGGGGATCTCCTTCCTTTATGTAGTGGCTATTCAACCACAATAATTTATCCATATCAAAGACACTGGCTGACTTGCTCAAGTTTTCCAAGGAAAACTTTTCAATCAGCTCTTCGCGGGAGAATATCTCTTCATCCCCATAGGCCCAGCCCAAACGTACCAGATAGTTGATCATGGCTTCAGGCAAAAAGCCCATTTCTTTGTATTTCATTACTGACGTAGCGCCGTGGCGCTTGGAAAGTTTTTTCTTGTCAGGCCCCAGAATCATGGGCACATGCCCAAAAAGAGGCACGTTAAGCTCCAAGGCCCTGTAGATGAGGATCTGTTTGGGGGTATTGTTGATATGATCGTCCCCGCGCAAAACATGGGTTACCCCCATAGTCGCATCATCCACCACCACGGCCAGGTTATAGGTAGGTGTGCCATCAGCTCTCTGGAGTACAAAATCATCCAATTCTTCATTATTTACAGCAATCGGTCCTTTGACCAGATCATGAAATGCTGTTTGGCCAGCCAAAGGGGCCTTTAAGCGAATAACCCGCCCAGGACCCGGGCCAAGATTTTTTTCCCGGCAGCGGCCATTGTATTTAGGCTTAAGGCCTTTGGCCCTTGCTTCTTCACGCATGGCATCCACTTCTTCAGGGGTACACTGGCAATAGTAGGCCTGGCCCGTGTCCACCAACTTCTGGATATATTCACGATATAGGTCTAAACGCTGGCTTTGAAAATATGGCCCCTGATCATAATCCAAACCAAGCCAATCCATTGCATCCAGAATGGCCTGGGTCATTTCTTCTCTTGAACGTTCAAGATCGGTATCTTCAATGCGTAGGATAAACTCCCCGCCATTTTTTCGGGCCAGGAGCCAGTTGAAGAGAGCGGTTCTAGCACCGCCAATATGCAGATAACCAGTGGGGCTGGGAGCAAATCGGGTAATTACTTTGGTCATATTTTTATGTTGGGGTTTAAGGTTTAGGACTAATACTTATATTGAACACACGGTTTGCTGGGTAATGTCCAACTATTCGACTGCTCAACCATTCTACCAGCCTTAAACTGCTTCTACAGCCTTTAGTTCCGGAATTTCTTTGAGAAGAAGGCGTTCAATGCCATTTTTAAGAGTCATCTGAGACATGGGGCAACCCTGGCAGGCACCCTTTAGCCTTACTTTGACTATTCCGTTATCTGTCACTTCAACTAATTCTACATCCCCACCATCAGCCTGTAAAGTAGGCCTGATTTTATCCAGAACTTGCTCAACTTTTTCACGCATAGTTTCCTCCTATTATCAAACAAATAAATTTTTAACCCAATCTAAAAATTTTTTAAGCTTAGACACAATTTCCTCTCTTTTTTGCGGCAGAGTAGCCGGACCCACTTCCAAAGTCAAAAGATTGCCGTACTTCTTTTCTCTTAACAAACGCAGAAAATTATCCAAAGGCAATTCTCCATCGCCTGGCCAAAGATGCTCCTGTAGACCGCGTGCATCAGAAAAGTGGACATTGACGAGTATGTCCAGGGGGAACTCATCCAAGGCTTGAAGAATATCCTTGTTGCTTATCCCGAGGTGACACACATCCAGAGTCAGATTAACATTTTTGTTTATACATTGCTCAATATGTCCTTTAAAGGGATCTCGCCCAAAAGGATTGTCTGCCACTGTAGGCAAATTTTCCAGAGATAAGCCTACATTGGCCTTTAAATCTTCAGGCAAATTTCTGGTTTTGGCATACCACCAGAAATGAGCGAGCTGACTGAGTTTGAAAGCTGGAGGATGCAAGGTGATATTTTGCAGCTCCGGGAGTTTATTCCCCAAAATAACGCTTTTTTCCCAAGCCCGCAGGTGTCCACCCCATAGACTCCATTGCCTGAAAGGGGCATGCAGACTTAAAATTGGCATGCCCCGGGTTTGAGTCATGGTTTGTTGAACATCCAAAAGTTCAGGGTGATTGAGAATGAGTTCGAGTCCGTCAAAACCTGCATCCCTGGCAATTCGCGCGCATTCAGACAGGGGCAGGTGGAATAAGCAACCTGAAGAAAGAAGGAACGTGGGTTGGTCGGCCATGGATTAAAGGAAAAACTAAGCTTCTTTAATCATTAACTAACTTTCGGATAAAAATGATCTCTGACCCAGAAAAGAAGGTCGTATTTTTGCTCAAGTTCTGCTCGCAGCTTATTTTCTTCGGCTTTTTCCATACCGTGGATACGGATGTAGACATGTCTAAACCCTGGTTCCGGCTGCTCATATGCACTGAGGATACTTATAATTCTGGCTTTATGAGCCCTCAGGTCATCCAGAATCTTTTTCAATGAACCAGGCTCATTAGGGAGCTTAAAGCCCATCTGCACCCCATCCAGGTAAACTCCGGTGATATTGACAAGAACCTTAAATATATCCGTATCAGTAATGATACCGACCACATTCTGATCATCGTCAACAACAGGCAGGCCTTCGATTTTTTTATCCAGCATTTTGGCGGCTGCTTTTTCTACAGTATCATTAATATTTATAGTGTAGGGATTAGGTGTCATTATATCCTTAACCTTGATCTCAGAGAGAAGATAATAGAGTTCATGCACATCTAAAGTAGTGGCTTTAGATGGGGAAGCCTCTTTAATATCTCTGTCGGTGACAATGCCCACCAACTTGCCCCTTTCATCTACAACCGGCAATCTACGAATATTTTTATCCTTCAAAATTTTAGAAGCCTTCATCATAGATGTGTCAGGGGTAACAGTGATAACATCTTTGGTCATCCAATCCTTAATTAGCATCTCTGCCTCCTTTTTTATTCAATATTAAACAGGATGGTAACTATGGAAATCTATTAAACATTATTGGACGGACTGGCAATGGCAAAAATAAATCGGACTCATAAAAAAATGCCGGGTAAACCCGGCATTTTTTTATGTTTGCTCTGGCCCATGAAGTATGGCCATGACCTTATCCACATCCGGCGGGAGAGCATCCTCCTTTTTGGATGCATATTCCAATTTAGAAAAGATATAGATAGCCAAAAAGCCCAGGACCATGACAAAGCCTCCGGGATTCTTAAATTGAAGCATTGTCGGCAGATAAGATTTTCCTAAAATCATGATAAATGAGCCAATTATGCCGGTTAACAGTCCGGCAATGGCTCCGTTTTTGGTCATTTTGGGCCACCAGATACCCATGACCAAGACAGGAAAAAACGTTGATGCGGCAATGGCAAAAGCCAACCCCACAAGGACAGCGATCTGCATCTTTTCAGCCGCAAAACCCAGTGGGATCCCCAAAAGACCGATACCAACTGAGGCCAGGCGGGCTATTTTGACCCGATTTTTTTCCGGCATGTCCGGATTAAATATATTGACCACAAGATCGTGTCCAATAGCACCGGCACAGGCAATTATCAAACCTGCAACAGTAGACAAGATGGCCGCAAAGGCTCCCGCGACAACAATGCCGAGAAGGATCTGACCGCCAAAATAAGACCCGGCTACAGGCACAGCCAAATTTTTACCATTCTCTGCCAGCCATTTGGTCAGATGAGGGCTCAACCCAAGCTCATTGCTGCGTAAAAACACATAGCGCATGACATGGCCCACATAGGGAGACAAAATATAGAATAGACCTATAAGGAGAAGAACATAAATAACCGTACGCCGGGCAGCCTTGCCATCCGGAGCAGTATAAAAACGAACCAGAATATGGGGCAAACCGGCTGTGCCAAACATCAAAGCCAGGAGCAAGGACAGAGTATCTTTGAGGTTAGTCAGCCAGTAACCTGGTTGAATATAGGCACTGCCCACAAATGTTTTATTGGTAATGGGCTCTGTACCGTTAAAAGATTGTATAAAATTTACCACATCCGTGTAGGTGTAACCCTTGAGCACAAAGGGAATAAAAGCTAAAAGGAACATGGAGCCGAATAAAATCCAGAATTGGACCAATTGGTTGATGGTGGTACCTTTCATCCCGCCCACAGCTACATAAGCGGTAATGATCAAAGCGATAACCACAATGGCAGCCTGATAACTCATGCCCAAAAGCAACCCCATGACCTTACCCGCTCCAAGCATTTGCGGGGCCATGTAAAACAACGAAATAAAAAGAACACCAATGACCCCCAGAACTCTAGCTCCCTTGGAATGAAACCTTTCTGATACAAAATCCGGCACTGTATATTTACCAAATTTTCTAAGAGGTGAAGCCATAAATAAAAGTAAGGCAATGTAACCTACAAAAAAACCAAGCGCATAGATTATACCGTCAAAACCTTTCAAAAAAGCGATTCCAGCTACACCCAGAAAAGAAGCGGCACTCAAATAGTCACTGGAGATCGCTGAGGCGTTGATAAAGCTGTTTACCTTACGACCAGCAAGATAATAATCAGCCGATGTTTTCTGGATGCGAAACATCCAGGTGGTGATGACAGTAAAAAGAAGCATCAATCCTATCAGGACCAAAGCAGTAACAGGGACTTGATAGCCAACGTCCATAACTCTCCCCCCCCTTATAACTTTTTTATTTCATCTTCCATGTTATTGGCCTTTTTGACATAATATATAAAGACTATCCAAGTTATGGGATAGACAAAAACAGCAACCAGAAAATAATGAAGAGGAAGAGAGAAAATCGTGACTCCGGCAATCCAGTCTTTGGCCAAATAGGTTAACAAATAGATAAAAAGAATGAATAAAAAATACGGAATTCCAAAAATCAAAGCGAATCTTAATTGTTTTTTGCGTAATTCATTGACGTCCATGGCCATACCTCCTTTTCCTCTTTATTATAAATGATTATAGAAAAATTATTATCAGGATTTCTTTAACAATTGCAAGTAAATATTTTTTTTAACAGTAACTGCAACCTATTGAACATTTATGATAAATATAACCCATTTAACCCTCATTTTTTGCCGTTTAACGCACATTATTCGTTGGCCGGAGTTTTTTAAGGAGTTGTAATTATGGGCGCTTTGAAGTTAGAGCAAAACCTTAAGGACATCGACTTTAAATCTCTTATTGAAGAGGGAAAGTTGGCGGAAATACGCAATCTGCGCCTTAGGCTAGTGCAAAGCTGGATGAGCCAAAAAATTTCAACCTATAAGCTGTGCAAATTAATTTCTGGATTTAATGAAAAGGTTATTCAGAATACTTTGACTATATTTTCCCTGGAGTTCTCCTGGCTAAGAGAATGTACTTTTTTGGAGTTTGGTTCAGGAGGCAGAGGAGAACAGGTACTCACATCCGATCAGGACAATGGGCTTTTATGGCTAAAAAAACCCGATGAGTATGAGTTGGAAGAGGCCTGCCAAAATATAATTATGACGTTGGACGGAGCAGGTCTAAACCTATGTCCGGGAAATGTGATGATCAATAATCCAGACTGGCGCGGAGATAAAAAACAATGGAAAGAAAGGCTTATTAATTGGTTGTCGAATCCGCTGGAAAAAGGACCCTGGCAATTTGGGTTGATTTTAGATTTCACCCCCCTTTTTGGCTGCCCAGATGAGGCTTTGGAACTTAGAGAAGAATTATGGGAGTATGTACGCACCAAACCTTTGGTTTTAAAATTTTTAATCGATGAACTGCAACAATATAGAGTCCCGCTCTCTTTTTGGGGCAATTTCATTCTGGAAAAAAAGGAAGCACACAGAGGGCAATTAAACCTTAAAAAAAGTATCCTGGCTCACCTAACCAACGGAGTTCGAATTTTGGCCTTAAAATATGCGCTTAAGGAAGTGAATACGGTGGATCGCATCCGAAAACTACAGGAAGCAGGTCACATAGAAAAGAGCATGGCACAGGCCTTAAAAGAACTCTGGCAATGGACCCAACTAAAAAGGATAGAGATTGGCACTTCCTGTCTAAAAGAACAAAAACAAGGACATAATTACCTGAACCCTTATTTGTTGCCTAAAGATGAACAGAAAAGACTGAAAAGATGGCTGAATAATCTAGACAAATTTTTGAAATTGGTCTTTATGGGGACGCAATTTAGTGTCTGATTCTCAAGCTGTATTTTTAGAACTATAAAAGAATGTATCTTGTTTTTACCCTGTCGTAAAAACAGTATGCGGGGAGACTATTGAATTTCCATTTAAAAGGATCAAACAATATGAAAACTTTATACATTGACTGCGAGTTTGGCATCAGCGGAGATATGTTTCTGGCGGCTCTGGCTGACCTTGGTCTAGACTTCTCTAAACTGGAAAAAATTTTTGAAGAAGCCGGGCTCAAAGCAACTATTGAAGTTAAAGAAGAACAACGGTGTGGTGTTGGTGGCAGGCAGGTGGACATAATTTATAATCAAAATCAGCCCCTCAGGACACTTAAAGATATTTTGCCTCTAGTTCAAAACTTGAAGATACAAGAAAACATTTTTCACAAGGTAGTTCAGGCCTTTAAGCAACTGGCCCGGGTAGAAGGCAGAGTACACAACATACACCCAGACAAGGTCCATTTTCACGAAATCGGGGCTATGGATACCTTGGTGGACATAGTCGGGGCCTTTTGGGGACTACATGAGTTGGGCATTGAAAAGGTCTATTCTTCACCTGTCCCCTGGTTCCGGGGAAAAATAAATTGTGCCCACGGCAAAATATCCCTTCCAGCCCCGGCCACTACCCTTTTGCTCCTGGACAAGCCTGTCCAGGATTCAGATTTTGACTGGGAAATCATCACCCCAACAGGCGCACTGATTATAGACCAGGTAGTTGATGAATTTAAACCTGGTCCTTGTGGTATTTTACGCGGAACTGGTATCGGTTTTGGGAAAACCAGGAAAGGATTTAATGGCCTGCGTGTTTATTTACTAGAAGAGGAAATAACCCCTGCTGATGAGGTTTATGTCCTGGAGTCAAACGTTGACCATCTTACAGGGGAAGAGTTGGGGCTTTTTTTTGACCAGGTATTGGCCTCAGGGGCCCTGGACGTCATCTATTTGCCCGGAGTGATGAAAAAAAACAGGCCAGGCGGAATGCTCCAGGTCTTGTCCCCGCCTGAACATTTGCACACAGTGGAAGATATCTTTTTTAAACATAGTCTGACCCTGGGCTTAAGGATACGCAAGGTGCAAAGGGTCATGCTTCCTCGGCAGGAATCAACGGCCAGGACAAAATGGGGGGATGTGCAGGCCAAAAAGATAACCTGGAAAAATAATCAATTTTTGCGGCCGGAAAATGAATCGCTAAAAAAATTAGCCCAAAAAACAGGTCTTTCTGTGGTCGAACTAAGACTTTTAATGCAAGATTTACAGGAAATAGACTAGGGTCTGTGCAACCGGATAAAAATATTTTCCGTGACCAGGGGATGGTCAGTGCAAAAAATGGCGCTCAACCCCGGGTGGACCAAAGAAATTTGCTCGCCGTTTTCCTTTTCCAGTGCATAGTCACTGTTTTTTAGTACTGGCCGCTTTAGCCCCGGACAGACGAGTTCAACATCTAAATTTCTATCCCATTTTTCTTTGACTCTGACCCGCCATTTATGCGCATCTAGCTGCTCAACGACTTGGGCCAGGATAATTTTCTTCTCATTTTTGGCCAGGGGGGAAACAAAAATTTTTCTTTGTGGCAGAAAAAAGCCGGAACCCAAAGGCCTGGTACTGGTATTTCTAAGCTCCCGGAGGTAAATATCCAGGTCAAATTCTTTGCTCTCCAAAGCATTGAGTGCTGTTTTATATACATCCACAACCTGAGCCAGGTAGGATGTGGTTTTCATCCGCCCTTCAATCTTCAGAGAAGCAATTCCAACTTTTTTCAGCCAGCTTAAATACTTGATCAAACACAGGTCTTCGGCACTAAAAAGCCTGGAAAACTCTTCCTGCTCGATAACTTCCCACAGAACCTTTCCGGGCCTGGTCTTCTCCTCAACCTGAAAGGTTATGGGCCTATACTCAAAACGGCAAGGATGTGTGCATAACCCTTGATTGGCCGAACGCTCATTCATGTAGGCACTCAAAAAGCATCGCCCGGATATGGCCATGCACATGGCTCCGTGCACAAACAGTTCCAACTCAATATATTTAACCTGGGTTGCTATGGCTCGAATGGCCTTAAACCCCAGTTCGCGAGCCAGGTTGACCCTCTTTATGCCCATCTTTCGCCAAAAGGCCACGCTTGCGCTGTTACTGGTATTAGCCTGGGTACTCAGGTGGATGGGTATGTGCGGACAGACCTTTTGGGCCAGGCTAATAATCCCCGGGTCAGCAATGATCAGCCCATCAATCTGCAACGGGGCCAGCCGGTGAAGATATGCCTCCACCGTGGGAAGATGGTGTTCAAGGGCAAGCAGATTGAGACAAAAATAAACCTTCACGCCTTTTTCATGTGCGAATTCTAAGGCGCGCTCCAGATCATCAAAGTCAAAACCTTGAGTTTTGGCGCGAAGGTTTAGGTCTGTACCGCCCAGATAGACGGCATCGGCTCCGTAAAAAATGGCTGTTTTCAGCTTATCAAAATTACCTGCCGGGCAAAGAAGTTCAGGATATGACATTTTCATCACAGCAGAGACATAGCGTATCATGTCTCAAATTTTAAACATTAAATTTTGAAACAAAGAGATGTTCCAACCCAATAAACGCCTAATACTTAAAACCTAACAAAATTATTAGCAAGAAAATAAAAGAGCCTGTGGCCGAACTTTTTATCAACTTAATCTCCAAGATTTATTTCAGTCCTGGTTTCTTTCATGATGGTACAAAGACCTGGACCTGTTCTCAAAACCTGCTTGCGGACAGAGCATAATGGGGTTTTTGGATAAACGAATAGTCTTTTAATTATACCTAAGTTTAGCTATTTTCACTCAATGGGTGATGAGATTGCCACGGACAGCTTCGCTGCCCTCACAATGACGAACTCGCTGCTGTCATTGCGAGTGGAACAAAGTGTAGCGAAGCAATCTCAAAGTTTGAACTGCAAAAAAATCGTACAATTTAAACTATCACGCACAATTTAAACTATCGATGTTATGGTAAGTCTCGTAAAATATTTAGCCTATTCACCCCGATGCTCTGTCTTTTTCGCAAGCAAAACTCAAGATTGGGTAACACATCTTGGCGAAAATTGCGGAAGTGCTGTGCATAGGGAGGTTATTCCATCGAACTTTCGAAACCCATCATAACAACAGAAAAGGCATTAAGTAACATTCTATGAACTAACCCCATTATGCACAGCCCGCAAGCAAGCCTTAGATGTGTCCAAGTCTTTGTTAGCATTGAAGAAAATGCGCTCGCAAATTAACTCAGCAACTGTGTTTTTTGTCAATAGTTAATGGTTAAAATTTATTGGTTAGTTTATTTTGTTTTCAAGAACAATTTT
>NZ_JAGUQP010000030.1 GCF_018704065.1 Desulfovulcanus ferrireducens
GCCCTCGCAATGACAATCTCGCTCCTGTCATTGCGAGTGGAACAAAGTGTAGCGAAGCAATCTCAAAGTTTGAACTGCAAAATAATTGCTCAATTTAAACTATAGATAGTTATGGTAAGTCTCGCAAAATGTTTAGCCTAATCACCCCGATGCTCTGTCTTTTTCGCAGGCAAAACTCAAGATTGGGTTATCCGAGCCGTTTTGTAATGCATTTCAGAAACCATGACTTTCAATCAGCGGTTAAAATAGGGTTCGGCCATAGGTTCTAAAGGAGCATGTGAATGAGGATACTACATGTTTTGAGTCAGCGCCCTGATTCAACCGGAAGCGGTATCTATATCCGGGCCATGATCAGGGAGGCTATTAAAAAGGGATACAAGAATTATCTATTGGCAGGGTTGCCAAAAGGGGAAGATTTAACCGATTTTGAACTGGCTCCAAAATGCTCTTCTTATGTCTATTTTCAAGGCCAGGACCTTTCTTTTCCCATTGTGGGTATGAGCGATGTCATGCCTTACCCCAGTAAACGGTTTTGCGATTTAAGCAGCGACGAACTGGAAGCCTATGAAAAATGTTTTGCTGCCAAACTCGAGAACATGGTGCAAACCTTTAAACCTGATATTATCCACACCCATCACTTGTGGCTGGTATCAGCTCTTGTGCGGGAGCTTTTCCCCCATTTACCCCAGGTAACTACCTGTCATGGATCTGATCTGCGCCAGTTCCAAAATTGTCCTCATCTGCAAGAAAGGGTCTTGGGTCCATGCCAAAAAATTGATGCGGTTTTGGCTTTAAGTCGAGCGCAAAAAGATGATATTGTTCGTTTTTATCAGATTGAAGAGAGAAAAATTCATGTGGTCGGTGCAGGGTACAATGATGATTTGTTCTGTCCGGAGATAAAGCCAACTCCTCCACCGGTACATTTGGTCTATGCTGGAAAACTCAGCCGAGCAAAGGGTGTTCCGTGGTTGTTGAGGGCTCTTTTAAGGCTGTTGGATGATGGAGAAGAATTTGTCTTACATCTTGTCGGGGGCGGCAGCGGGACAGAAAAGGAAACTTGCTTAAAGCTGGCTGAAAAGTTTGGTCCCAGGTGCAGGGTTTATGGCCTGATTTCACAGCAAGAGTTGGCCAGGGTCTTGAAACAAGGCCATATCTTTATTCTTCCTTCATTTTTTGAGGGCCTGCCTTTAGTCTTGTTGGAGGCCCTGGCATGTGGCTGTCGTTTAGTAGCCACGAATTTGCCCGGAGTACTGGAGGTGCTGGGTAGAAATAGAAAAGTTAGCGGTTATATTAGTCTTGTTCCTCTACCCAGGCTTCAGCAGGTCGATGTTCCTGTTCAAGAGGACGAAGAGAAATTTATCCATGACCTTGTTCAGTGCTTAAAAAAGCAAATCAGAGGCGCACAAAGAGAACCTCAATTAGATTTGACCAAGGTCGGGGACTTATTAAAATTTTATTCCTGGTCAGCAGTGTTTGCCCGCGTGGAAAAGGTGTATGATTTAGTGCTCAAATCATAAGGGGCATTACTTGATCCATTTAAGGACCTGTTCTGTAAAGTAGGAAAGAATCAGGTCTGCCCCAGCCCGCTTAATGGAAATCAGGCTCTCCATAACTATACCTTTTTCATCCACCCAGTTTTGGGCCGCAGCTGCCTTGATCAAGCTATACTCTCCACTGACCTGATAAGCTGCTACCGGGACAAAAAAATTATCTCTTATTTTGCGTACGATATCCAGGTAAGGCAGGGCAGGTTTGACCATAATAATATCTGCACCCTCGTCGATATCTGCCTGGGCCTCACGCATGGCTTCTACTGAATTGGCCGGGTCCATTTGATAGGATCTGCGATCCCCAAATTGCGGAGCGCTTCCTGCAGCATCACGAAATGGTCCGTAAAAGCTTGATGCGTATTTGACCGCATAGGACATGATGGGGATTTCAGTATAACCGTTTTCATCCAAGATAGCTCTTATGGCCTGAATCCGTCCGTCCATCATGTCCGATGGCGCAACCATGTCTGCCCCTGCCCGGACATGGGAGAGGGCAGTTTGGCCCAGGAGTTTTAGAGTAGGGTCATTTTGTACATACCTGTCTTTTATCAGCCCACAATGACCATGTGACGTATATTCACACAAGCAGACATCAGTGATGACAACAAGCTGGGGATATTTATCCTTGATAGCCTTTACTGCCTGCTGGATAATTCCGTTTTCAGCATAAGCTTGGCTTCCTGTCTCATCTTTATGGGCAGGAATTCCAAAGAGGATCAAGCTTTTGAGCCCATTGTCCACTGCCTGGCCAATCTTATCCAGAAGCTTGGGTATTGACAGCTGATATTGTCCAGGCATGGAAGGAACTTCACAGGCAAAGTTTTTGTCTTCAGTCTCGACCACAAAATAGGGTTGAATCAGGTCTTTGGGCCTGATCTCTGTTTCCCGAACTAGTTCCCGGATCTCGGTTGTACGCCTGAGTCTTCGTCCCCGATAAAAGCCAGACATGTTTTTTCTCTCCCTGTTTTTTATTTTATCCCAATTTCCTCATCAGTAAGGTAGCAGGCCGGATCTGGCGCCCAGATGTCTCCATAGTAGGCCTCTGCCCTGGCCCTAAAATTTCCAGCACAAATGTTTAAAAAGCGGCAAGAGGCACACCGACCTTTTACATAGGCTTTTTTGGTTTTCAGTTTGGCCAAAAGTTCGATATTTGGATCATCCCATATCTCAGAGAAGGGCCTTTCCAGAACATTGCCAAAGGTGTGGTTGCGCCAAAATTGGTCCGCATGCACGCTGCCATCCCAGGAAATACAGCCAATGCCTCGACCGGAGTTGTTTCCTTCATTAAATTGCAAAAGCTCGTACACTTCTTCTGCCCGCTTAGGGTTTTCTTTAAGAAGCCGCAAGTAAACGTAGGGGCCATCGGCATGGTTATCAACGGTCAGGACCTCTTTTGGTTTTCCTGCGTCAAAAAGCTTTTTGGTTTCATCCATGATCAGGTCAACCATGTCCCTTGTTTCCTGATGCCCCAAGTCTTCTTTGATTAGTTCGGAGCCACGTCCCGAATAAACAAGATGGTAAAAACAGACGCGGGGGATTTCCATATCGTCTAGTAATTGAAAAATTTTGGGGATTTCTCCCACGTTTCTTTTGTTGATAGTGAAGCGCAACCCTACTTTCAGACCTTCGGCCTGGCAATTTTCCACGCCTTCCAGGGCCTTTTTAAAGGCTCCGGGAACGCCTCGAAAGCGGTCGTGTACTTCCTCGCCTCCATCCAGGGAAATGCCCACATAAGACAGGCCCACATCTTTTAATTCTTTGGCTTTTTCCTTGGTAATCAAGGTGCCATTGGTGGAAATCACCGCGCGCATACCTTTGCCTACTGCATAGTGGGCCAGCTCTGTCAGGTCTTGCCGGACCAGAGGTTCACCACCAGAAAAGAGCATTACTGGAGCGCCATAAGCCGCCAGGTCGTCGATGATCTGTTTTGCCTGCTCCGTGGAAATCTCGTCTTTACCTTCAGGATCAACTGCCCGTGCATAGCAGTGGACACACTTCAGATTACATCTGCGGGTCATATTCCAGACTACCACAGGCTTTTTATCTTTGGAAAACTGTAAAAGATGAGACGGTAGTTCTTTAGACTTTCGTCCATAGCGCAAGGCATCAGATGGTTCAATATTGGCACAATAAAGTTTTGAAATTCCTATCATAATGTCCTCTTAAAAAATTTTAATTTTTTTATTGTAAAAGATTGGTCGGAGGCAAGGCCAGATGCATGCTTTCTTCCAACATTACCTTGGAAGCCTCCAAACTATGCTTTAACTCTAGCCTGGTATCAAAGGAAAGTTTTTTAAACTCTCTGTTTTGGATCAGGACTTGTAACTTTTCCACATCCTGTTTGATTTTTTTGATCCTGTTTTGAACCTGGTTGTCTTCGGGCAGGATCTGGGCAGCAATTTCAGCCATAATCAGGATTTCCTGGGCCATTTTCTGAAATTCTAGAGGCTCGATGCTTTTTCTGAGCTCTTTTTTTTCTCGATGTTGCTGCCATAATTTTTTGAGTCGGTTAAACATATTCTATCTCACGTACTCATTAGTCAGGTCTTAAAAAGAGGATGAGAATCGTAAAATTACTCCTAAGACGATACCTAAAATTATGGGCAAGAACATAGCTATAAAGACTTTGACATAACTTGTGCGGTGAATATTTTTATATCCGATAACCGTGACCACCATGGCCCAAATCCCCCCTAGCAGGGGACCAATGAAGGGGATAATTGCCAGGATCATTGGTGCACTACCATAGGTCACTGCCCTGAAAGTGCCCTGGAAGCCACTTGTTCCGGCCCGGACCAGTACAAGGAAAAGGTGATTGAAGCCGACAACCATGAATAATAATATAGTTAGTAAAATGGGGTAGAGGATAAGGATCACTGCCGAGCCAAGGCCAACTATACCCATCCCCGGAACCGCATAACCCTGGGAGCTTATCATGGGCATAAGTCCGACCATCTGCCAGATAAAATTGGCAATGGCCTGCACTTCGGCTAGAAGAAGATAGAATACAAGAGGCTTACTATAACCTGTGAGTTTCATTCGGGCAAAAAAGTTTGCTGGAGAGAGCATGGCTTCTTTTATGGTTTTGAAAAGGCCCGGGAAAAAACCGTATTTTTCCAAATGTTCCCAGGGGATATCCGCCTCGTCTTCTGCGAGACTGTCTCTATCTACCTTTTTTTGCTCCGTACCTTCGGCCATGGACTCTAATTTTTCCCAGATGTTTTCCTTGTTTTCTCCCTCCAGGTCAGATTGTCTTTTCTCTGTTGCTTTATCATTTTGTTCTATCGGAGTGGCTTCTGGCTCTTCGGAAAGCTTAAAAGATGAGCTTAAGTCTCTAAACTTAAACTTATGTCTGCATTTAGGACAAGTGGCTTGTTCTGCCTTGGGAGGGATCTTTTCCTCTGGGATATCTTGGCTAAACTGGCAGTTGGGGCAGGTAATACGCATTGTGTCTCCCTGTCTTTGCTCAGGCAAGGATTTTAGTTGTCAGTAAAAAAACTATCGTTGATATAAATGATAATGCTCATCAATTCAAAAAACAAGCTTAATTATTCATTTATAGATAATCAAGTTTAAATAATGTCCTGGGAGGTGAAAGGAGAAACGGTGAAGAGGTGAAAGGGGAAAGAGAGAAATTATTTTTTCTCTGAGTTTCATTATCCCCGGTTCACCTTTTCACCGTTTCATAATGCAAAGTGTCTGTTCTCGCAGAGCAAATTTCGACTTTTGGCAGGAGTGTCCAGAGATAGAGCAATCTGCTGGTGGTTTATGGGTGGGCAAGTTTGCTTTTTTGCACTATTTCGGCAAAAGCCGAGCCAATTTTTTTCAGGATGCCAATGACTTCATCAATAATCTCGCAGTCCATTTTCAGATTGGCTATCAGCAACCTGGTCTGACAATAATAATAAAGATTGTGTAAATTTTTTGCAACCTCACCCCCTTTTTCAGTGTTCAAGCTACCATTAAGTTCAGAAATAATGTCCAAAGCTTTAGAGATAAGGATACCTTTTTCAGCGAAATCATTTTCTTTTATCTTTTCTTTAGCTTGTTGAAGGAATTTGATGGCTGCCTCAAAAAGAAGGACCACCAGTTCTTCTTTAGTCGTAGTGTTAACTTTGGTTTGAAGATAGGCCCTGGCTGCAGTTTGCATATATTTCCTCCTTAATTTACTTTAGTAGTTGGGTTTGCCAAGCATTTTAGAAGCTATAGAGTTTAAATTATGTTTATTTACTTTTGGTGGATAGTGAGCTGACTTGTGCTGAAAGTGCGTTGCTCAAGCTGTCATAATAACCTAGTAAAGCCTCTAATCTGGCGTATCTGTTGCGCATAGAACGTTCGAAGTTGTCTATCCGTTTTTGTTCCCATGCAATTTTTTTATCGAGGTTGTCTATTGTATCATTGTAATTATCTTCCATAATATGCAGAGGCCCGTTATACGAATCAGTTAATTCCTCCAGTTTCTCAATCAGTTCACCTGTTTTACCTTTTTTTAGCCTTATCTGGCCAGAGTAGTCTCCCTGTGTCAGGTTATCTACCTGGATAGCCAGACCTTTTGATGACCCGTTCATTGATGTGATAATATTATTTGATATGCTGGCGGGTTCTCCGTCAATCGTAGCAGATGTTATGGCCCCTGTTGAATCTACACTATAAGTAACATCATATATCCCACCCTCTGTTAGCCCATCGATATGGGAATAGTAGCGGAAATTTGATGTATTGGTTGCTGGCACGAGGTCGGCGCTGAAGATTTCAGCAACGGCCTGAGGATCTTTTTGCAGTGCTTCATCAAGTTTACTCTCGTCTAATAAAAGGAGTCCTAGAGTTGGAGACCCTGTTTGTGCATCAGTAGTGATCCCTATATTGGATAGTGAAGGATAAGTGTCTTCGTTATAGTCAAAGCCTATCCCTTTGGCGGCTAAAATATTTTTTATCTGCTCCTGTATCATGTTTAGGCCATAGTTGCCGGTAAGCACGGAGCCTTTTTGTGAGACAGGATCAACTTTGCTTTGTTCTTTAATCAAAGTTAATATAGTATTTACCTGGTCGACAAACGTGCGTATTTGCTCCTTAATGGCTTCATTGTCATTGGTTACGGTAATTTTTACAGTTCCGGTATCTTTCAGATTTAAAGTAAGGCCGGTAATGACATCATCTATAGAATTGGTTTCTCGTTCAATCCAGGTAGTAGTAGGCCAACCATCAACTCTGATTTGGGAGTTTTGCGCATCCTGAGTTTCTGTAAAATCAGTAGTGGTAAAGCCTGTTAAAGGATCGGTGGCATCTGTCTCAATGGTTACTTCATATTTATCGCCCAGGTCCAGGCCCCGGAGTTGAAAATAATAATTAGTCCCATCAAAAATCAATGAGGCCCTGACTCCCGGATTATCTGCATCCTGGTTCACCAGGTTGACTAATCCCTCAAGGGTAGTGCCATCAGGAACATCGATGGAAACAGTAGTGGAGTTGTAGGTATATGAAAATATTTTTGTAGAGCCCGAGCTGTTAATGACAGCGCTCGAATCTGAATACCCATTGTTATTCATTTCGATATCATTTTGGGCCAGTTGATTGATGTCTATCGTATGGGTGCCTTCTTCTGCATCACTGCTTGCTGAGGCTGTTAGGAGGCTTTCATTGCTTGAAGTAGCGGTCTTGATAAAAAATTCTTTCATCGTATCCATGCCCGATAATGTTGACTTTAGACTGAGCATGGATGAGTTTAATTCCTGAAAGGCATCAATTTTTGCCTGTATATCCTGCTTCCGGGCTTCCAGCCTTTTTATCCGTGTGCCTTCTATCTCCACCAGCTTTTGGATCATGGTCTCAAAATCCGTACCTGAACCAAGGCCGGTGAAATGTATTTGTCCGGAAGTGAGATAATCGGTTTCCGCTACCATCGTGTGTCTCCTGGAGAAAATTTTGCCTGTACCTCAAAACATCTGCAAATTAAATGCCTGAACCAAAAAAGGCCGAACCATTCCGGCCCGGCCTTTGACTCGTTAATGAATATAAATAGTTATCCTCCTATGAGCTGCAAGGCCATCCTGGGCAGGGAATTGGCCTGAGATAGCATGGCCACAGCGGACTGAGTAAGTATTTGTTGACGGACAAACTCGGTCATTTCTGTGGCTACGTCCACATCAGATATACGAGACTCAGCAGCCTGCAGATTTTCTGCCTGGATCTGGAGATTGGCAACTGTGGACTCAAGTCTATTCTGAAGCGCACCAAGGCTGGCTCGAATATGGTCTTTTGAGACGATTGCCTGTTGGATGCCCTCCAAAGCGGCCTGAGCGAGACTCTGTGTGGAGATGGAGGCTCCACCTACATAGTCGGATCTTGCTGTGTCAGCATTGAGGCCTAAACCAAAGGCAGATGCAGTCGAAAGCCCAATAGCAACGTGATAGTAATCTTCCGCACTATCGTTGGCGGTTCCGAAGTGGACGCGCAGAGCACCAGTTGCATCCAGCCCACTTCCGTCAGAGGTCCATGTAGATTGATCTCCGGCCTGTGACAGATTTCCATTTAATAGATAAATGCCGTTAAAATCTGTGGCGTTGGCGATACGGGTAATTTCTGAGGCCATGGCCTGGTACTCAGAGTCAATGAGCAACCTTTGATCTGAGGTGTAGGTACCGGTTGCGGCCTGCTCGGCCAACTCTTTCATTCTGATCAATTTTTCGTCAATAGTTTGTAGGGCGCCGTCAGCGGTTTGAATCAGAGAAATGGCGTCATTGGCGTTACGGATACCCTGATTAACAGCCGCAATATCAGAGCGCATAAGCTCCCTGATTGCTAGGCCAGCAGCGTCATCAGCTGCTGTTCCTACTCTGAGACCCGATGACAACCTTCTGGTGGACACACCCAGTTTGCCATAAGCCATGGACAAGTTTCTAGACGCATTCATGGCCATTAAATTGTGATTAACAACTAAAGACATAGCTATTCCTCCTTGAATGTTTTTGAATGGCTTCCCTGCCATCCTTATACTTTACTCTAATAATCGGCTTATTGAGGAATAACTTTAGGATTTTTTTGCGTTTGTTGGGTTGTTGGGGGAAGGGTGCTGACCGGTATCCAATTTTGTACACAAACAAAAGGTTTTCGGATTTATAAGCCTGTGGCCGAACCTTATATTTTGGGCAGGCGTATTTAAGTACAGTAATTCAATCAAGGGCGTCCAGGCATTTTTGGACGCAAGCCTGGCAGTTAGAACATTTGCCAGGGTCTGAGCAGAGGCGAGTAAAGGCCTTGAGCCAGTCGTCCCCTGTACGCGGACAGTTTTGCACAAATTGGATGAATTGGATCAATCTTTCCAGAGCCTCGTCATCGATGTGGTGTTCCATACGGCAGGCATTGGCCTCGGCAACATCAGAAGGGAGGCCAAGAAATTTTTCCAGGAATTCGGTCAGGACCTTGTGTCTATGGACAATGCGCGCAGCCAGTCTAAAACCTTCTGGAGTCAAAGTGACTGAACTGTAGGGTTGATAATTTATCAACCTCTTTTCAGCCAGACTGCGTAAGGCTCCGGTAACCGAGGCCCTTTGTACTCCAAGACGATTGGCAATATCCTTTGGCCGGGCTTCGGACTTGGTAGATTCAAGTAAAAAAATTATCTCCAAGTAGTCTTCAAGGCTAGGAGAGAGCGTAACCATTATCTGCACCTGTCGGGAAAAAGTCTAAAATGTACTTTTTTAACCGCAGACCCACGCAGACTAACGCAGACAACTTTCATTTTGTTCGGCAGACTTTGCCGAACAAAAACCTGACGGCCTAAAAGGCCGTGGTTAGGATCAGTAACTATCACTTTCTGGGTGTAATGACAGCCGTATCCGATACGATAAAAGTCGAAATTCAAATATCCTTCCCGGCCTTTCAGGCCGGGACTAACAGTGCGACCGGCAAGTCGCCGGGAGCACTTGTCTGCGTCCGTCTGCGTGGGTCTGCGGTTAATAATAAAAGAGGGGTTCAAGCAATCTTCCCTAACCCGTACCCCTTATTCCCTATCCCTAAATTTTGTGTTCGGGCAACTTCACTTTATTTTTTAACAAATTACGAATCACGATTTACGATTTTTCGTGCTTCTTCCAGGTCCACTCCCCTGCTTTGTGCTATATTGGCCAGGTTTTCTTCGGCATCTGATGGCCGTAAATATAGGGGAGGGATCATTTTTTTGGTAAATTTGGCCTGACTCCCCTTGGCTAATAGTATATCAGGTAGAGGTTTATCCCAAGAACTGGGCAAAATTTCCCAGGAGTTATTTTGCTGGAGAACCTGATTTTTTCGTACACCACTTCCCAAAAGATAGACTTTTTTAGGTCTCATGTTAAGAATTTTTTCTAACTGAGCTAAGCTCATGGCCTTTGGCTCCGAGATGGCCTTTACTTCGGGCACCTCAAAACCCTGGGCGTACACTTGATTACGTCTGGAGTGGGTTACCACCCAGAGTTCGCCTGTTAGCAAAGGTCCCGGACCCTGGGCCAGGAGTGGCAGGTAATCCAGCGCGGCCACCGGTAGATTGCATCCTCTAGCCAGGCCGAAAATATGTGCCAGCACCAGGCGCAGCCCGGTAAAACTTCCTGGGCCGCGTACATAAGCCAGACCATTTAAATCGGAAAACTCCAGATTTAAAAGGTCTAAAGCTTGTTGTAAGATAGGGGCCAAGTATTTCATAGCCTGTCCAGGAGCGTGAATCTCCTGGGCCAGGAGTACGGTTTGATTGTGGCCAAGGACCAACTGCAGGGAGGCTTCTGCTCCATTGACCGCTAATATTGCGTTTTTTGCGTTTGTTGAGTTCATGGAGTCTATCCGGGGAACCCGCCGCCGGGGATGTCTGCCCTTATAGCCTGCTAGGCAGGGAGTATTGTTTCGTTATTAAGTTCTAACTTTATTTGAAGAAGCGCAGGATATCATTGACTACTGCCAGGCCCATAAGGGCGATGAGAAAGCTCAGGCCGATTTTAGTGGTTATTTTTTGTAGCCTTTGATCCAGTGGACGTCCGATAATAATTTCAATGGTGTAAAAAAGAATATGGCCTCCGTCCAAGACTGGAATAGGCAGAAGATTGAGTAAGCCCAGGTTGATACTGATTAATGCTGTTAAGGCCAGAACATTGATTAGACCTTGATGAGCCTGGTCGCTGACTAATTTTGCGATCATAATTGGCCCACCAATGGTATCCAAAGGAATAATACGCTCAATTAATTTGATCAGGCCTTCAAGGGTGAGTTTGATCAGAGTCCAGGTTTGAACAAGTCCTGTCCTGGCTGCTTCTGACCAGGAAAGAGGAATGGAAACGGTTCGTCCGGAGGCAGTAATGCCAATTTGCGGGACCAAAATCTTTTCCCCGAAAATATTGCGACGTTTGGTGATTTTGGGTTTGACCATTAGTTCAATCACGCCCTTGTCTCTCTGGACCTGCAGGCGCAGGGGGGCTCCCTTGCTTTGCCTGATGGCCTTAGCTAAATCGTCCCAATATTCAACTTCCTGGCCGTTTACTTTTAAGATCATATCTCCGGACTTAAGGCCTGCTACCTGAGCCGGACTATTTTCAGCTACCTGACCAACTTCAGGCAGAATTTGTATCTGACCGTTTGCCCAAAAAATTCCCCAATAAATGAGCCAGGCCAGAACAAAATTAAAGATAGGCCCGGCACTGACCACAAGAATTCTTTGCCAGGGGGAGCGGAGGGCAAAACTTTCACTGGTCTTAAATCCCGGGGGAAGCTCAGCTTCAGCTGTTTCGCCTACCAGGTGGACATAGCCTCCTAAAGGGACAGCAGACAGGCGATACTCGGTTTTGCCAGGCTTAAAGCCAAAAATACGGGGACCAAAACCCAAAGAAAAGGTGCTTACCCCGATGCCTAGCATTCTGGCTACTAAAAAATGGCCCAACTCATGGAAAAATATGAGGAGACCCAAGACTAAAATTATGGCAATAGCACTTTGGAGCATAACAATCATTTCCTTTTATTCAGAATTTAAATGAATTACTCTTAGGGTTCAAGTCACCATATTCTTTACAAGTTTACGGGTACGTAAATCTAAATCCATGATTCCCTGCAAAGAATCTATTTTTTGGCCTTGATGTTGATCCAAGGCCCTGGAGATAAGTTTTGGTATATGTAAGAATTCGATTTTTTCCTGTAAAAAAAGCTCTACAGCAACTTCATTGGCTGCGTTGAGCACGACAGCATAGCTTGGGCCGGCCATCAGGGCCTTTTTAGCCAGTCCAAGGCAGGGAAATAGATTTTCATCGGGCGGCTCAAAGGTCAGGGTGCCAATCTGGGCTAGATCCAGAGGCTGTAAATCAAGTCTTACGCGGTCTGGATACGCCAGACAATAGGCAATGGGTATTTGCATGTCAGGAATGCCCAAATGAGCCAGAAATGAACCATCTCTATAAGCTACCAGAGAATGGACAATGCTTTGGGGATGAACAAGGACATCGATTTGTTCCAAGTCTACACCAAAAAGATGATGTGCTTCAATGATTTCCAGTCCCTTGTTCATCATGGTAGCAGAATCTATGCTGATTTTAGCTCCCATGGACCAGTTGGGGTGGGCCAGGGCCTGTTTTTTTGTCACATTTTGTAAAAATTCTTTATTCTTTCCGCGAAAGGGGCCCCCGGAGGCAGTAAGAATAATTTTGTCCACTTCTTGGGTGGAGTGACCAGCCAGGGCTTGAAATATGGCATTGTGTTCAGAGTCAACAGGAAGGATGATGCACTGCGAAGTTTGACTTATTTTTCGAATTAAATTTCCGGCCAGGACCAGGGATTCCTTGTTAGCCAGAAGAATGACTTTTCCGGATTCTGCGGCAGCCATGGTTGGGGCAAGACCGGCAGCACCTACCATGGCTGAAAGCACAAAGTCTGCTTCAGGCAGTTTGGCTAATTGTACGTATCCATCCTGGCCACTTAAAATATGTGGATTATATTCCGGGGGAAGGAGTTCTTTAAGTTTTACGACCAGCTCATTATTTAAGACAGCAACATATTTGGGTCGAAACCTGCTGGCTTGCCTGGCTAAAAGTTCTATGTTTCTTGCTCCGGCCAGCCCAAGAACCTTAAAGGACTCATTATGCCTTTCTATGACCTTGAGAGTACTCGTACCTATGGATCCGGTTGACCCCAAGAGGACAACGGAACGGGGCCATGTGATTTTTTTTGCGGTTATGTCTAAAGAAGAAATGTAGTCTATCAATGTTTAATATCGAAAGTTATCAATTTTTTAATGTGTAAATTCTAAAACATGGGATAAATTTCTTGGCTGATGATATAAACTGGCAGTAAAAGTAACAAGCTGTCGATTCGATCCAGTATGCCACCATGACCGGGCAAAAGTCGACCGGAATCCTTAACTCTGGCCCAACGTTTTAGCGCCGATTCAAAAAAATCACCCAGTTGCGCAGCCAGGCTCAGGATAAACCCCAAGATCAAGTACGCCCACCATATATCTTTTCCCCATGTAAGCCCCAGGCCCAGGGTGATTAAAGTACATAAAATAAGTCCTCCTATGCTACCTAGCCAGGTTTTTTTGGGACTTATTTGGGGCCAGATCTTGCGTTTTCCTTTCCAGCTCCCCACATAGTAAGCTCCGGTGTCCGAAGCAAAAGTGGCCAATAGGACCAGGACAATTTCCTGAGGACTTAGGCGAATAAACAGTTTGAGGGCAAAGGGAAGATAAAAAAGTCCGGCAAAGATGATCAAAGAGTCAAAAAAGGAAGCCTTGTCTTGAATGAGGCTAAATTGCACCAGGAAGCATAGGCACAAGAGCCAAAAAGAAATAATTACAATAAGCAGCGCATGGTTTACGAGCCATGTCCATGGGAGAAGAATAAAAACAGTTCCGAGGGTTATGCCAAAAAATTTAAAGAAAAATTTTTCTTTTCCCGGCCAGAAAAAAGAGTAAAACTCCCATAATCCCAGGGCGCTAACCACAACAAGGGCGAGATTAATGGCCTGGCCACCGGTAAAAATTATTAATCCCAAAACAGGGATAAGGATCAGGGCCGTAATGATTCTTTTTTGATGTGCGGAAAAACTCTTCATTCTTCAACGCGTCCGAAACGTCTTTTTCGACCTGCATAATCTTCCAGGGCCGCATGCAGATGTTTTGGCGAAAAATCAGGCCACAAAACAGGAGTGAAATAGAGTTCGGCATACGCGGCTTGGTATAAGAGATAATTGCTTAGGCGTAACTCACCACTGGTGCGAATGATCAGATCGGGATCGGGCTGGCCTTTAGTGTACAAATAGTCTTTGAAAGTCTCTTCTGTTAAGGAATCAGGGTCGAAATTTTCTTGTAATAACTGTTTGCAGGCACGCACGATTTCCGCCCTTCCCGAATAGTTCAAGGCTAGGTTCAGGTGCATACTCCGGTTGTTTTGGGTCTTGGTGCAGACCATCTGAACTACATTCCTCGTGCCCAGAGGCAACTCATTAATCTCGCCCAGGATATTCAGCCTGATGTCCTGTTTCATTAACCTGGTCACTTCACCTTGAAGGAACTTTTTTAGCAGATCAAAGAGAAAAGAAACTTCACTCTTGGGTCTGGACCAATTTTCTTTAGAAAAAGTATATAATGTTAAATGGTTAATGCCTAGGCGCCTGCTTTCTTCAACGATTTTTTTGGCTGTCTTCGCTCCCTGACGATGGCCTTCGCTTCGTGGCAGGCCCCTTTGCTTGGCCCAGCGGCCATTGCCATCCATAATTATGGCCAGATGTGTGGGCAGTTTGGTTGTGCTCAGCTTAGATCTCCATTATTTCTTTTTCTTTTTTATTGAAGACTTCTTCCACTTTTTGCACGAAAGAGTCGGTAATTTTCTGGACCTCCTCTTGACCGCGGTGCATTTCATCTTCTGTAAGCTCTTTGTCATTCTTCATTTTTTTTAAAGTCTCATTGGCATCGCGTCGGACATTGCGAATGGCAATTTTGGCATCTTCAGCATATTTTTTGGCTACTTTAACCAGTTCTTTTCGTCTTTCTTCGGTCAACGGGGGGATGTTAATGCGAATGATTTTGCCGTCATTGACCGGGTTAAGGCCCAGATCAGATTTCATGATGGCTTTTTCAATCTCACCAAATGCATTGCGATCCCATGGTTGGATGGCCAATGTGCGGCTGTCCGGAGTAGAGATGGATGCCAATTGATTGAGAGGTGTCAAAGTGCCATAGTAGTCAACCTTTAAGTCTTCCAGAAGCGTGATGGAGGCCCGTCCAGTTCTTAGCTTGCTAAATTCTTTTTCCAGACTTTGGATCGCCTTTTTCATTCTTTTTTTGCAGTTATCAAGTACGTCCTGCATAGTTATCCTCCTTGGACGATAGTTCCTACTTGTTCTCCTGAAACTATCCGTTTTATATTGCCAGTTTCAAAGAGATTAAAGACAACTATGGGCATGTTATTGTCCATACAAAGAGAAATGGCCGTAGAGTCCATAACCTTCAGTCTTTTTTGTAATACATCTATATAAGTTAAGCGGTCAAACATTTTGGCATCGGGGTGTTTGACCGGATCCTTATCATAAACACCGTTTACTTTGGTAGCCTTTAAAATGGCATCTGCTTTTAGCTCCATTGCCCTTAAGGCTGCAGCCGTATCTGTGGTAAAATAGGGGTTGCCAGTGCCAGCAGCACAGATAACTATCCGTCCTTTTTCCAGATGTCGAATTGCTCTGCGCCTGATATAAGGTTCAGCCACTTCGCGCATGGTAATAGCTGTCATTACTCTGGTAGTCACCCCCAGTTTTTCCAGGGCATCCTGAATAGCCAGAGCATTCATGACCGTAGCCAGCATTCCCATATAATCGGCAGAAGCGCGATCCATCCCTTTAGAGGAAGCAGAAACCCCCCGGAAAATATTACCACCGCCAATGACAATGGCTAATTGAACGCCCGTGTTGGCTACTTCAACTAACTCTTGACTGATGGAGGAGATGGTTTCCGGATCGATGCCAAAACCTTGGTCTCCGGCAAGAGCTTCACCACTTAATTTGATTAGTACGCGTTTATATTTCATAGCTCGCTTGAGGTGTAAGGGTTAAGGTGCAAGGTAAAACGTAGTGAGGCACAATACTCTGAACGATAAAGTCAAAAAAAAGGGCCGTGCGGCCCTTTTTTTATTCTGTTCCAAGTGCCAGGCGGCTAAAACGCCCTATCTGTATGTTTTCGCCAAGTACTGCAATGGCTTCGTTTATTAAGTCCTTGATGGTCTTGGAGTCATCCTTGATAAATGGCTGTTCCAAGAGGCAAACCTCTTTGTAATATTTTTTCAAGCGACCCTCGACGATTTTTTCTGCAATATGTTCAGGTTTACCTTCTTCCTTGGCCTGATTGAGGTAGATTTCCTTCTCTTTGGCAATAAGATCTTCAGGGAGTTCTTCAGGGCTGACACAAACAGGATTGGTGGCGGCAATCTGCATGGCCAGATCTTTGGCCAGATTCAAAAACTTTTCATTTCTGGCCACAAAGTCAGTTTCGCATTTGAGTTCGACAAGGACACCTATTTTGCCATTTGAGTGAATATAAGATCCGATCCAGCCTTCAGAAGTGGCTCGCCCAGCCTTTTTTTGAGCTTTAGCCAGGCCTTTTTCCCTGAGCCATGCAATAGCTTTTTCTTCATCCCCTGCACAAGCTTCCAGAGCTTTTTTACAATCCATCATCCCTGCACCTGTTTTTTCCCGCAGGGCTTTAACCATTTGTGCGCTAATTGCCATTTTTATCTTCCTCCTGTTCTTCAGCAGTGTTTTCTTCTGCGGCTTCTTCCTGTACCTGCTGTTCTTCTTCTCTATCTTCGCGTCTGGCCAAACCTTCTAAACATGCATCAGCAATACTACTTGAAAAGAGCTTGATAGCCCGGATAGCATCGTCATTTCCTGGAATGACAAAATCTATGAGGTCAGGATCACAGTTAGTGTCTACAATAGCCACAATAGGTATGCCCAGTTTGCGGCATTCTTTGACTGCTATTTCTTCTTTTTTGGGATCAATAATAAACGCTACTCCAGGCAGGTCTTCCATGTTTTTGATTCCACCCAGAGCATTGTTTAGCTTTTTGACCTCTCTTTCCATTCTGACCACTTCTTTTTTTAGAAAGCGACTGACGCTGCCGTCTTCGAACATTGCCTCTAGTTGTTTTAAGCGTTCAATACTACGACGAATGGTCTTGAAGTTGGTCAATGTACCACCAAGCCAGCGGTTAGTTACATAGAACATACCGCATCGTTCTGCCTCTGCCTTGACAACTTCTCTGGCTTGACGCTTGGTGCCTACAAAGATGACCTGCTTGCCCTGAGCTACTTGGTCCACAACAAAATCGTGGGCTTTTTGATATAATTTGACGGTTTGTTGCAGATCAATAATGTGAATACCTTTTCTGGCCCCAAAAATATAAGGACGCATTTTGGGGTTCCAGCGCCTGGTCTGGTGGCCGAAGTGGACACCAGTCTCTAACATCTGTTTCATGGTTACGTATGCCATAAGTCCTCCTTGGGTTTTTCCTCCGCTCAAGAAGCTAACTCCTAACTAAAAGGAGCACCCAGAGGGTTTAGCTTGAGCGTGTGACTTTGAAACGTGTTTCCATAAGAAAAATGATTGCTTCTGGCAAGTATTAATTTTCGAGATTCGAGATTCGGTAATTCGTGACTAATTTAATATATCCTATAAGAGGCTATGGCCGAACCTTTTTATCAACTTAATTTCCAAGGTTTTATTTCAGTCTTGGTTTCTTTCATGCTGCTACAAAGACTTGACCTGTTCTCAAAACTTGCTTGCTGACAGAGCATTGTGGGGTATTTTGGATAAACGAATTTTCTTTTAATTATACCTAAGTTTAGCGATTTTCACTCAATGGGTGATGAGATTGCCACGGACAGCTTCGCTGCCCTCGCAATGACGAACTCGCTCCTGTCATTGCGAGTGGAACAAAGTGTAGCGAAGCAATCTCAAAGTTTGAACTGCAAAATAATCGCTCAACTTAAACTACTCAACTTTCTGACTTATTAAAACCCTTGCTATTTCTACGTTCTCGAAGAGCGCATTTCAGAGACCAAGACTTTCACTCAGCGGTTAAAATAGGGGTTGGCCATAGGCTCATAAATCCATTTGAATAAACTCTTCTACCATTTCATAGGCTACGTCATCTGGAAATTGTTTGGGAGGGTGTTTCATAAAATAAGCGCTGGGGCCATAAAGAGGTCCGCCCTGGCCACGATCCAGGGCCAGTTTGCAACACCTGATGGCATCAATGGCTACTCCAGCCGAGTTGGGAGAATCTTCAACACTCAAACGCAATTCCAGATTCATAGGCACGTCTCCAAAGAGTTTGCCTTCCATACGCAGGTAGCAGACCTTGTTGTCCTTTTGCCAGGCCACGTAATCACTGGGTCCAATATGGATATTTTCCGGATCCAGGCGTTGAGCAGCCACTGATTGCACTGCCTCGGTTTTGGATTTTTTTTTGGAAAGCAGGCGGTGCCGGTTGAGCATGTTCAAAAAGTCTGTGTTGCCTCCGGTATTTAACTGGTATGTCCGTTCTAACTTGACTCCGCGCTTGCGAAAAAGATCAGTCAAGGTTCTGTGGGTAATGGTTGCTCCTAGTTGAGCCTTGATGTCATCACCAATAATGGGGATATTTTTCTGTGTGAACTTTTGTGCCCACTCCGGGTCACTGACTATAAACACGGGCATATTGTTGATAAAGGCCAGTCCCGCATCCAAAGCGCATTGGGCATAGAATCTAGTGGCCTCTTCCGAGCCAACCGGAAGATAATTAAGCAAGATTTCAGCCTTGCTTTGTTTTAAAATGGAAATAACTTCCTCCTTGCTTGGTTCAGGAGCAGAGCTTAGTACAAAGGTATATTTTTCTTCATAGTCGCGCATATGCTCAGAAAAGCCGTCTAAGACTTTGCCCATCTGTACCTTGACTCCTGTTTGGGGGATATTTTTATGGAATATGGTCGTACAATTGGGTGGAGCAAAAATGGCTTCTGAGACATCGAGCCCGACTTTGCGTTTATCAATGTCAAAGGCGGCCACGACTTCGATATCACTAGGCTTATACCCGCCAATATTCCAATGCATAAGCCCGATGGCATCTTCAGGAGATTTGTCTTGATAATAGTAAATACCCTGGATCAGAGAACTGGCACAATTTCCAAGACCAACAATGGCAATTTTTATTTTCGGCATGAGGTGACCTCCTTTATCAAAAGCAGAAGAGTTTTTTTAGATTATGACTAGAATTCTTTCTTTTATCAAGAGAGAAAAAAAGTTATAGTGTTGTTAAAATTGTTTCAGGGTTTTATGTAGAATTTGGTGGGAATTTCTTGAGTTTTAGATTTTTAAAGGGTGGTAAGATAAGGGGTAGGAATTGAGGGGTAAGGGAAGCATACTCCTTTGTAGACTCCCTACAAGATGCCTACGACCAACATCCGACATAATGTAAATCTTTTGTTAAGTACAAAAAATATCATATCCTCAAATCTTTCCAGTACATCCCAACTATCCCAGCTTAATCCTTAAACCTTAATCCTTCTTGTTCGGCAGACTTTGCCGGACAAGAAGGTCTGCGTCCGTCTGTGTGGGCCTTGCGGTGAAAAATAAAAGATGGGTTCAAGTAATCTTCCCTTACCCCGTACCCCGTAATTCTTTCCCCTTAAAAGGTCTGCGTGCGTCTGCCGGTTAAAATATCAGCTTTCTTGCTGTATGCCCAGCTAGGGTAGGCAGCAAGAACCTCTGTGCCTCCGCGTCTCTAGCGACCAACGGGAGCGGGCGAGAGATTATTTAGCCTTTTATCCTATTTTCCTCCCCTTTTACCAGACGCTCGATATTTTCCCTATGCTTCCAGAAGATAAAAACCATGACAGTAAGACTTAAAGGCAAAAGTTTGAATTGCCCCGTAACAATAAGCACCAAAGGCAAAAAAGATACCAGGGCTATTGAACCCAAAGAAACATAACCCGTCAAAAAAATTACAGCCAGACATACGAGAAGGGACAATAACAATGCTTGCGGAACCAAGGCTGCGAAAACGCCAATAGTGGTGGCCACGCCTTTACCACCTTTTCCATAAAGAAAAACAGAGTACATGTGGCCAAGTACCGCTGCCAGGGCTGTTAATGAAAGAAAAAATGTAGAATTGCTAAAGCTAGTGGCCGTAATCACCGGAAGATAACCTTTGAGTATGTCCAGAGCCAGAGTCAGTACTCCATATTTTAGTCCGCAGGTTCTGGCTACGTTGGTAGCCCCTGTATTTTTGCTGCCAAGTTTTCGCGGGTCGACACGACAGAAAACCTGGGCAATCAAAAGACCAAAAGGCATTGCACCTATAAGATAGGTCAAGGCTAACCAGAATATACTGACCATCTTCTTCTCCTTTTTATAGAATAAACAAAAAAATAATCTGTTTTTATAAAAATGTAAATTTCAAAAAAACAAAAAAAATAACTTGCCAAGGGTATAAGTTTTGGATAAAAGTCTTTCCTGCTTAACGGCGGTGCCGAGGTAGCTCAGTCGGTAGAGCAGGGGACTGAAAATCCCCGTGTCGGCAGTTCGATTCTGTCCCTCGGCACCATTAGAAATCAAGGGTTTACGGCAAATCGCCGTAAACCCTTTTTACTTTTGAGTAGTTCGATAAGGGTAATCAACAACAAGCGACTTCTTAACTTTCCTCCGCCAGTAACTCTTGCGAAATCACCCCTCCATTACCTGTATCTATTGCGCCTGTCTCATAGTATTTTTGCTTGTCCCCTTTGACCTTCCTTAAGAAATATCTCGCGCCAAGACGCAAAGGACTTTGTTTTTCAAGTACCCTCATTAACGTCTTTGCTCACTAGCATTTAGGTAGGTTTACCCCTAAACTTTCGCACTGAATACTCACAATAACAAGTGCAGATATCAAATGCACTCTCGGTAAGAAGATGCTGGGCTTACTAGATAGATTATAAATCCAGAAAATCCAGAATGGCATTAACGAGGCCCGTCAGAGTATCTCTTTGCAGGGCGCAGATAGGTATGGCTTGGGGGAAGGTGTTTGCCAACATAACTTTTTGTTCATCATGAACCAGGTCCCATTTATTCAATGCTAAAATCCTTGGTTTGTCTCTTAAGTCCAAATCTTCTAAAATATTATCCACAGCTCTAACTTGTTCTTCCACCTCTGGGTGGCTGGCATCAGCGACCTGGACCAGGATATCAGCCAGGCTGAGCTCTTCTAGCGTGGCCATAAAAGCCTGTTTCAAATCTTCTGGTAAATGGCGGATAAAACCAACAGTGTCCGTTAAAATGACTTCCCTGTCTCTGGGGAAGCGAAGTCTGCGGCTAGTGGGGTCCAGGGTGGCAAAGAGTTTGTTTTCAGCTACAACCTGACTGTGGGTAAGGGTGTTTAAAAGAGTTGATTTGCCGGCATTGGTATAGCCGACCAGGGCAATGACGGGTATATCCGCCTGATACCTTCGCATACGTGTGCTTTGGCGGTGCTTGCGCAATTTTTGGAGTTCTTTTTTTATTCGGGCGATCCTGTCCCTGATCTTTCTGCGGTCAAGTTCCAGTTTGGTTTCTCCTGGCCCTCTACCTCCTATACCACCTGTCAATCTGCTAAGTGCCCGGTTTTGTTTAATGAGTCTGGGTAGAGTATACTTCAGCTGGGCCATTTCGACCTGGAGTTTTCCTGCTCTTGTGCTAGCGTGTTGGGCGAATATGTCCAGGATAAGCTGGGTACGATCAATAACTTTGCGCTCTGTAATATTGGCTAGGTTCCTGAGTTGAGTTGGGCTCAGCTCCAGATCAAAGACCAAAATAGATGCGTTTTGCTGCAGGGCCATTACCTCCAATTCTGCCAGCTTGCCCTTACCTAGAATAAATTTAGGATTTATTTTTACAACGCGTTGAATAACTGTTCCTGCCACGTCCAGCCCGGCTGTACGGACGAGTTCAGCTAGTTCCTGCAATGATTTTTCCTGTGCCTCCTTTGGCGATGTGCTGACGCTTATAAGTAAGGCCCTGTTTTCTCCGGCTTCGGAGTCGCTAGCGCTAATACTTGCTCCCAGCCGGGCAAGTTCTTCTTCCAGTGATTTGGTCTGGGCGGCGAGATTGATGTTTACCCTACTCCAGGGTACTGGTTCGTAAACCTGATAGAGCTTATTTTTTTCATTGGGCGGCAAAATATGGGCCCACTGAAATTTTTCCGGCTCCCCATCAGGGGTAAGAGTCAACAGGGAAACCGAGTCCAGGCGCAAAAAGACCATGTCCATGAGGTCTTCTTCAGAAATAGGGGAAAGATTCAAGTGGGTGTGCAACAGCCTCAAGCCGCTTAACCGGCCGCTGCCATGCCTTGCCTTGTCCAATTGGGGAATCAAAATTCCGCTGCTTGTGCCTACGATGACCATGACCACATTGCCTTTGCGGTCAATGATCAGGCCGATTTGCCGCCCTATATCGTGGCTGATTAAGGCCAACTCCCTGGCCTGTTCAAGCGTGTAAACATTTGTGAGTGGAAAACGCCTGTTATACAGTCTGGTCAAGAGCTTGACCTGGCTCGGTTTCAGTCCGGTAAGATTTCCACGGGGCTTGGCAGCTATATCCTTCTCCTTGTTTGTGGATTGATGGGTTAAGGGGTTAATGAGTTAATGGGTTGATGGATTGATGGGGGAGGGGTATAAGATACCCCGGTTACTCTTTCGTCCAACTACCCATCCACCTTTAAATAATTGGCAATCATCCGATCATAATCAGAAATCATAGAAAATGTATAGGCCGCCATTTCCTGGCGAAAACCGAGGCTGATCTGACCGTTTTCTTTTAACTCGGTCATAAATCTCGGATAAAATGTCGGATTAGGCAAGACGCAAAGGGAGTGGAAGTTTTTGGCCCCGGCGCGAAGCAGTGTAGGGCCGCCAATGTCGATCTGCTCAATGGCTGACTTTAAATCCAGGCTTTTTTCTACGGCCTGTGCAAAATTATATAGATTGACGCAAATTAAATCAAAGGGTTTTATATTTAACTCTTCAAGAGTCTTTAGATGTTCAGGATTGTCTTTATCAGCCAGGACGCCTGCATGAATATGCGGATGCAGAGTTTTGACCCGACCGCCTAGAATTTCCGGAAAGTTAGTCACATCACTCACGGAAACAACCGGGATTCCGTTTTCTTCCAGCAGTCTTTTGGTTCCGCCGGTGGAAACGATCTCTACCTGGTTTTGAGCCAAGAACCGGGCTAGCTCGACCAAACCGGACTTATCCGTAACACTCAGTAAAGCACGCTTAATGGGCAAAAATTGCATACACTCCTCCTTTTTTGGGAGGAAATGCCAAATTTGCCCGATGCTGGCAAGGATTTTTATCGTAGGTGCAGGGCAGTCTAACTAATTCAGTTGGTTAGCTTTTAATTTTGTCCGGCCTGAAGTATCAATTCAAGGCCGGACAGAAGGGGAGGAGAAGCTATTCGACTTGGCCAAGTAGTTCTTGAGCGGCTTCATTATCAGGGTCCTGTTCTAGGATAATCTGAATTTGCTTTTTGGCCTCTTCATTACGACCAAGACCTATCAGGCAGCCGGCCAGGGAGTAGCGGACTTCTGCTTTATCCGGGTTAAGCTGCAGATAGTTTTGAAGGTGGCCAATTGTTTCTTCAAGCCTGTTCAGTACATGCCCTGTCTGGACCAAACCGAATAAGGCTATTAGATTTTCCGGATTTATTTCCAGGGCTTTTTTAAACTGGGAAAAGGCTTCCTCTTTGGAGCCGGTTTCCATTTCAACCAGCCCCATGCCTGCAAAGGCCTTGTCATTTGGCTCAATCTCAGCTGCTTTTCTGTATAAAGACATGGCCTTTTCCAACTCTCCCTTTTGCACGGCTATTGTGGCCAGACCAAGATAAGGGTCCGCATGTACCCCATTGTTGCTGGCGGCTTTTTTATAGTAATCTTCTGCCTTGTCCAGCTCTCCCATAAACAGATAACACTCTCCTAATTCCTTGTTGATTTCATAATCCAGGTGACTCATAAGTTCTCCTCCGTTTTTTTGAGTAAAAAATTTATCTTTGTTTTAGAGACAAGCAAAGTTGATGCCAAGATTTTAAATCGTATTTTTATATCCTAGTCTTTTCTTGACTGGGGCTTGGCGGCGATTATCATTTCCAAGTAGTTTTTGTATATGTTATCGTAAAAATGTTCCCATTAGTTTAGGTGGGGCTTCAAAAAACAGTTTTAGTTGAAGGCGTACTGGGTTTACTTGCTTTTTTAACTTTATAATTACTCAACAAACTCATCCAAGGAGGTATTGATGCCCATATATGAATATTATTGTTATGATTGTCGAAAAATTCAGGAATTAATCACTTTTCGTGTGAGCCAGGAAATTGAGGCCAAGTGTCCGCAATGTGGAGGAACAAGGATGAAAAAGCTCATTTCTCGGGCCAGGGTCAAACTTTCAGAAGAGACGCGCCTGGAAAGGTTGGCCGATCCCAGTAAATGGGGTGATTTTGATGAGAATGATCCCCGGTCCATGGCCAAAATGATCAAAAAAATGGGCTCAGAAATTGGTGAAGACTTTGACCCGGCAGAGGTTGATCAGGCCCTGGAAGAAGCAATGGGTACAGAAGGGCTTGATGATTCTGGAACAGGAGTTGCATCTGGTGACAGTGATGATGACTCTTAATAACAAGTAAACAGGAGAGGAATCGATGAAGTCCTTATTTGATGATAATATTCAACTTACAGCCAAGGTATTGGATCTGCGCCTGATGCGTCAAAATATCGTCGTGTCCAACCTGGCTAATATCAAAACTCCGGGCTACAGGGCTCGACGTTTGGAATTTGAGGAAAAGCTCCAAGCGGCTCTGGATTTAGAGAAGAACAACAAAATAACCCGGACCAATGAGAAACATTTACCAGTCCGCTTCAATCCGCAAAAGTTTGGGCCGGATTTTTTTAAAGATTTTGAACCCCGGGTGGTTCAAGGTGAAGACAGAGTCGACCTGGACAAAGAAATGGCCATCATGGCTAAAAATACTATGCTCTATAATGCCCTGACCCAGGTTTTACGTAAAAATTTCGAAGGATTAAAGTTGGTAATTAGCGAAGGAGGAAAATAATGGATTTCATGACTATTTTGGATATTGGTGCCTCAGCCTTAAGTGCCGAAAGGACGCATTTGAATGTCATTTCCATGAACTTGGCCAATGTCAACACAACCCAGACCGCTGAGGGCGGGCCCTATCGTCGCAAAACCGTCTTGTTTAAAGCCGTCCCGCTGGAGACTCCTTTTAGCAGGGAAATGCAAACAGCCTTGGACCGTGAGCTGCGCGGAGTGCAGGTCAAAGCCGTAGTCACGGACAAAAGGCCTTTTAAACGGGTTTATGATCCCGGTCATCCTGATGCGGATGCAGATGGGTATGTCAATTACCCGGACATCAATGCAGTCGAGGAAATGGCCAATTTAATGACAGCCCTGCGCACTTATGAAGCCAATGTCTCGGCCATTACCACAGCGAAAACCATGTTCAATAAGGCTTTGGAAATAGGACGATAGGATCTTAGACTTTATTTTGGGTTTAGGACTGCTTTCGAACTTTTTCCTCACGCACTAAGTCCCAAGAAGAGGAGGCGATTATGGCAATATCACCACTGGCTCTGAAAGCCTACACTAACGCCCTGCAGGCCGGGAAAACTGTTGATGTTCAAAAAAGCAGGGACGATAAGAACGTCCATGACTCTTTTACTGATAGTCTGAAAAAATCGTTAAAAAAGGTCAACGAGTTACAGGAAGAAAAGGGAGAAATGATCAAGGCTTTTGCTGCTGGAGAAAATCAGAACGTTCATGAACTCATGATTACTCTGCAAAAGGCAGGTCTGGCGATGCAAATGACTTCAGCCGTGCGCAATAAAGTTCTGGAAGCCTATAAAGAGTTAATGCGCATGCCTTTTTAGATTTCAATGATGTAGAAAATTTTGAATTTTTGTTGGCTAAAGTTTATCGTTAAATTAACAAAAAAGGATAGATTATGCCTCCTTTTCTAACCAAAGCCTGGGAACAGATAGGTGGTCTCTGGAGTAAAAGTACCTTGGCCCAGCGCATCTTATATCTCGGGATGCTCGCGTCGGTCATAATCGTCTTTATTGTCCTCTTGTTTCTTGTAAATCGCACTGAGTATAAAGTTCTCTACTCCAACCTCTACCCTGAAGATGCTGCCCGAGTCGTTCAAATTTTAGAGAAGCAAAATGTTGCGTATAAACTTCAAGATAATGGTGCTACCATACTGGTTCCTGCAGGCCAGGTCTATAATCTACGTTTAATGATTGCTGGCGAAGGTGCTCTACAGGGACAGGGAGTTGGCTTTGAAATCTTTGATCAGAATAAGATTGGGCAAACAGACTTTGTACAGCGTATAAATTATCAACGTGCCTTGCAGGGAGAATTGGCCCGTACAATCACCGAGTTCCCCGAAGTGGAAGCAGCCAGGGTTCATCTGGTTTTGCCCAATAAAAGTTTATTTATCGAGGAACAAAATCCTCCTTCTGCCTCAGTAGTGCTAAAATTAAAACCCGGATACTCATTGAACAGTCAACAGGTCCAAAGCATTGTCAACCTGATTACCACTGGCGTGGAAGGCATGGAGCCCGAACGTGTCACTGTCTCTGATACGCGTGGGAAAATTTTATATCAGCATAAGCCTGATAGCTTGGAGGGATTGACCAATACTCAACTGGAGTACCAGTTAAATTTTCAGCAAAATCTGGAGAAGCGCATAGAGCAGATGCTCGCACCGATTGTGGGCGGCCCAAACAGGGTCATTGCCAAAGTTAATGTTGACCTGGATTTTAGCCAGAAGACTATCCATAAAGAAATCTACGACCCGGAAGGGGCTGTCATTCGCAGTGAACAAAAAACCGACGAAAGCAGTCGTGGAGTGGCCAATCTGGAACAAGGGGTTCCTGAACCGGCCTATCAAGGTGAAGGTGTTACTGGCTCAGGCTCAACCCAGGAGACCAGTCGGACCACTTCAACGACTAATTATGAAATTAGCAAAGAAGAACAACAAATTGTTGCTCCCATTGGGGAGGTGCGTCGTTTGAGTGTAGCCGTTATAGTCGACGGTAAATATACTCGGGATAAAAATGGAGAATTTGTTTATCAACCTTTAACAGCTCAGGAACTGGCCAGAATAAGACAGTTGGTGGAAAACGCAGTTGGGTTTGATCAAGCTCGCGGAGACAGTATTGAGGTGTCCAATCTTTCCTTTGGCCCACCTGAGCCAGAAATTGAGCCTACTTTGTTGGAGAAGGTTTCCGAGTACTTCCAGATTATAGGCAAGCCTCTCTTAAATGCGCTGATTATTTTACTTTTCCTCATCCTGGTAGTCCGGCCCGTTGTTATGGCCATCTTAAAACCCAAGGTGGTTGAAGAAGAAGCAGAAGACATGGAAGGGTTGCCTGAAGGCGAAGAAAAAATGGCTCTTGTTGAGGGCTTGAGTGAGGAGGAACAGTTGGCCATGGAAGAGCAAAAACGTATTGAAGATACACGAGCTCTTGCCACACAATTGGCCAGTGAAAACTTTGACCAGGCTTTTGCTGTGATCAAGAAGTGGCTTAAAGAAGAGGAGGGTGCGTAAGTGCCGGGTCCGGATAGACTTACTGGGACACAAAAAACAGCCATTTTGCTTCTGGCCCTGGGCGATAAATTCACTACCCAGGTCTTTGAGCGCATGGACAAAAAAGATATCGCCAAAATTACCAAGGCCATGGTGGAAATGGAGAGTGTGCCTAAAGAAAAAGCCGAAGAAGTGCTCAAGGAGTTTAATCAGGCAGTCGCACTAGGTAAGGAAATGCTCCTGGGCGGGCCGGATAAGGTGCGTAAGTTATTAGAAAATCTGGATTCTGATACTGCCAAATATGTGGTTGATGCTCTGGACCTGGATACCGGGCCTGCTCCTTTTAAGGAATTAGGTAATGTTAGTCCAAAAATCCTGGCTCAGATATTACGCAATGAACATCCCCAGACTTTGGCTTTGATTATTGGTCATTTGCCACCGGAAAACGCGGCTGAACTGCTTCAGAATTTACCGTCCGGAGTAAGGGCGGAAGTCTTAATGCGTTTGGCTAAACTGGAAGCAGTGCCTGAGGATATGCTTCAGGAGGTAGACAAAGTGTTGCAAAGCCAGCTAATTGCTATTGGAGGTAAAGAAGGCAAAAAAGTTGGTGGTACCCAGTCCGTTGCTGAAATTCTCAATGCAGTGGAACGCAGCGTGGAAGAAGAAGTTATGTCGGAAATTGAAGAGGAATCTGCTCAGCTGGCTGAAGAAATCAGAGAACTCATGTTCGTTTTTGACGATATTGTTAATCTGGACGACAGGGCCGTTCGCGAAGTACTCAAGGAGGTCAGCAACGAAGATCTGACTCTGGCCCTAAAAACGGCATCGGATGAACTTAAAGAAAAATTCTTCAGCAACTTGTCTGAGCGAGCCGCGAATATGATCCGGGAGGATCTGGAAATTATGGGGCCGGTGAAATTGTCCGAAGTGGAAGCAGCCCAGCAGAATATTGTCAAAGTAGTCCGTCGACTGGAAGCTGAAGGCCGTATTGTTATTGCAGGCAAGGGAGGAGGAGATATTCTTGTCTAAAAGTTTCTCCAAGCCTGATTCCGGCAAGGTCATAGTAGGACTGCAGACCAGGTTCTTGGCTGAATTAGAAGCGAGAGCCACGGATCGATCCTATTTAACCCCGGAAACAGAAGACAAGTTTTGGGAGCGGGTTAAAGCCAGGGCTCAAGAAAAGGCCAGAGAGATTATTGCCCGGGCCATGCAAGAGGCCCAGGGTATTAGAGAACAGGCCAGGGAAGAGGGGTTAAAACAGGGGCAGGCTCAGGCCGCCCGGGAAATCGAAAAGGTCAAGCAGAAGTTGACTGATGATTTTGCCAGGGTGATTAGCCAGATTGAGCAGGAAAAGTGCAACATTTGGCAACGGTTCCGGCAGGATTTGGTCTTATTAACCAGGGCGGCCGTGGAAAAGGTCTTGGGTCTCGAACTGGAGAAAAATAAAGAGAAGGTCCTGGAAAATCTTCTGGATCAAGCCCTGGAACTTATTGAAAGCAAGGAAGAACTGGTCATCAGGGTCAATCCGGATGATACGGAATTATTGCAGGGGATAATGGATAAGCTCAGGGCCAAGCATCCTCAACTCAGCCTTTGGCAGGTCAAACCTGATCCCCAGATAACGCAGGGAGGACTCGTCCTGGAAAACGGCAAAGGCATGGTCGATAATACCATTGAAGGTCGGTATGCAGCAGTGAAAAAAATTTTGGACGAGCTTTCCCTTGATGAGGACAGTTAGAGAGCATGGGCCCCAAAGATTGTTTGCATCTTTTGCATGACTTAAGTCCGGCCCAGACCTATGGCAAAGTGACCAAGGTGGTCGGTCTGGTGGTGGAAGGCCAGGGTTTAAAAGCGGCCCTTGGCTCTACCTGCCAACTTATTGCTGATGAAAATAGTGAGCAATACATCAATGCCGAAGTGGTTGGCTTCAGGGACGGTGTTGTCCTGTTTATGCCGTATGGTGATATGCGCGGCATAAAGCCCGGCAGCTTAATCAAAAACTCTGCCCATCCTCCGCTTTTTCCAGTTGGTCACAGGTTTTTAGGTCAAGCCATTGACGCTTTTGGTCAACCCCTGGACAAATCCAAGAATATTTCTCCCCGGAAATATTACCCACTGTATGCTCAACCCCTGAATCCCCTGGAACGGCCCAGAATCAAAGAACCCTTAGATGTTGGAATCAGGGCGATTAATGCACTCCTAACCCTGGGTAAGGGGCAACGGATAGGAATAATGGCCGGGTCTGGTGTGGGTAAGAGTACTCTCATGGGGATGATGGCCAGATACACTAAGGCAGATGTGAATGTCATTGCGCTGGTTGGTGAGCGCGGTCGAGAAGTAGTTGAATTTATGGAAAAGGATCTGGGGCCAGAAGGCATGGCCAGGTCTGTTTTGGTGGTAGCTACATCAGATCAGGCCCCGCTTATCCGTATGCGCGCTGCTTATGCAGCTACTGCCATGGCGGAATATTTTCGCGACCAAGGCCTGGACGTACTTTTGATGATGGATTCAGTGACCAGGTTTGCCATGGCTGCGCGAGAAGTTGGCCTGGCTGCAGGTGAACCTCCAACCACCAGAGGATATACACCCACAGTCTTTGCTCATCTGCCCAAACTTTTAGAGCGGGCAGGACGCAATGAAAAAGGTAGCATTACCGGGATTTATACTGTCCTGGTAGAAGGTGACGATTTCAACGAGCCCGTTGCTGATGCCGTGCGTTCCATTTTGGACGGGCATATTGTATTGACCAGAGAATTGGCTGATCAAGGTCACTATCCGGCAATTGATGTCTTAAAGAGTGTAAGTCGACTTCGATCAGATATTACACCTAAAGAAGTTTTGCAGGCCGGTCAGGACATAATAGGTCATCTGGCCACTTATAAGCGGGTGGAGGATATGGTCAATATAGGCGCTTATGTTAGAGGCAGTAACCAGGACATAGACAGAGCCCTTGAGCTGATTGGTCCTATCAATGAATTCTTACGCCAGCCAGTAGAAGAAAAACAAACCCTGGAAGAGAGTTTTCAAAAGCTCCTGGAGCTTGGTTGAGTGAGGTTATTTTAATGTTGGATGTTTAATGCTTAATGTTGAATGAAAAAGGAGAGAAAAGGGCGTATTGAAGAGGAAGCTCTGAAGTTGAGAAGATGAAGTTAGGTGGAGTAGGTTGGTTAGGTGAGTGGGTTATTTTAGTGTTGGATGTTTAATGGCTGGTTGTAATCAACTTTAACTAACTAATTTGATGACGGTAAAATTCCAATTCCAGGTGAAGCATTACACGGATGCACCCTATATCAACTGTTAATAATCTCTGGCTAACCTCCATTTTGACTACCATATTGAAAATCCTGGCTTCTTGAATGCCTTGCAAAGGGCTGGGTAACCCATCGCAGGGAAGCGTGCGGATAAGCAGAGGAACGGGGCGACAAAGCTAAATATCTGGAGCATTTGCCATAACTATCTATGGTTTAACTCAACTTTCTCGTATGTTTACATCACCTGTTTTCAAATTTAAGAGATAAAGAAATAAGAATTTAGGCGTGACAGACCGTTCAACTTTCTGGTGCATCAAGACACCGTAACTCAGCTTTTGGTC